>JBDKEO010000120.1:0-5330 GCA_039795205.1 Actinomycetota bacterium | reverse complement strand
GGAGCAGGGTCCATGCGTCGAATTTCGACGTCGCAGCAAACGTCGTACCGACGACTGCCACCACTCCGAAGAAAACGAACACGAAGAGTTCGCCGAACCCCGCGTACCCGTACGGACGGGGGCCACCCGTGTAGAACCATGCAGCAGCGATACTCGCCACGCCGACGACGATCAACCACCACGACGTGTTGGCGGCAATGACCAGTCCCGCCAGGGCCGCGACACCGAAGGCCGAGAATGCAGCAAGCTTGACCGACCGAGGGTCGACGAGACCGGAGCCGACCAGGCGAAGCGGACCCACACGCTGATCATCAGTGCCTCGCACACCATCGGAATAGTCGTTGGCGAAGTTGACTCCCACCTGCAAGGCGAGACTCACCACCAGCGCAAGAATCACCATCGACAGGCGTTCTTCTCCCAGATGGTCTCGAGTCGCACTTGCCCAGCCCACCGCAACCGGAACTATCGCCGCAACGAGCGTCCGCGGACGGGAGCCGATGATCCACGTCCGCAAGGAATTCACCCGGCAATGTTGCCACAGGGCACCGCAGGGCCACCTCTATGTCGTCACCATACGATGAAGTCGTGCTCGAGCTCGTCGCGTTGGACCTCCCCACGTCGCCACGGCTGTTCGAACTCGTTGTCGACCAATGGGATCGCGGAAACGCAGTGATGATTCTCGACCAACGACTCTCCGATGACCTCAAACGACGACATCTCGAAGCAGCAGGCGCAACACAGATCATCGATCGATCCGGCGAGACCACACTGCACACCGGCTTCAAGGTTGAACAAGGAGACGCACTCGTCGTGATGACAAGTGGCAGCACGGGCGAACCTCGAGCCGTCGTCCACACCCACCACACCATCGCCGCCTCAGCCGCCGCTTCCAACGAGCGTCTCGGTACGACAGGCAACGACCATTGGCTGCTCTGCCTACCCCCGAGCCATGTCGGCGGCATATCCGTCTTCACTCGCTGTCACCACAATTCGACCCGCCTGACCATTCACGAGTCGTTCGATGCAGAGCGCGCGATGGATGCGGCCCGACATGGTGTCACCCACGTCTCACTCGTCCTCACCGCTCTTCGCCGTGTTGATGACTCGCTGTTCAAACTGATCCTTCTCGGTGGCTCAGCCATGCCCGATCAACTACCCCCCAATGTCGTCACCACATACGGACTCACCGAAACCATGGGTGGCGTCGTCTATGACGGACGACCGCTCGATGGAGTGCAGGTCAGGATCGTCGATGGCGAAATCCAATTGAATACACCGATGACGATGCGCTGCTATCGCGGAGGCGCCGAGACACCGACATGGTTCAACACGGGAGACCTGGGACATGTCACACCAGAGGGTCGGCTCGTCGTAGAAGGCCGCCGAGGCGATCTGATCGTCACAGGTGGCGAAAAGGTATGGCCACTATCGGTGGAGCAAGTCCTGCTCGAGCACCCTGCGGTTCAGGAGTGTGTGGTGCGCGGACTACCCGACGAGGAGTGGGGTGCACGTGTGGTCGCGTGGATCGTTCCGACGACCGTCGATCCATCACTCGACGAACTGCGCGAGTGGGTGCGTACACGCCTCAGTCCGATGCACGCCCCAAAGGAGCTTCGCCTGATCGGCGAGGTGCCGCGCACGGCAATCGGCAAGGTTGATCAGCCAGCGTTACTTGCAGCGGCTTGGCGTTGACGCCTACATCCGCTCCGAACTGACGCCCGCACCTCCATCGATTACGAACGTCTCGCCCGTGATCCACGAGGCCTTCTCGGATGCAAGAAAAGTCACCAGATTCGCAATGTCCTGCGGGTCGCCCAATCGCTTGGTCGGAAGACGCGACGCTAGTTGCGTTCCGAAGTTGTCGACCAACACCTTGGCAAAATCGGTCTGTACGAGTCCCGGAGCAATGCCGAGCACACGCGACGGTCCAAGTTCGCTCGCCAACTGCTTGGTCATGTGAATAATCGCCGCCTTGGTGATGTTGTAGACACCAAGGCCGATCTCTGCACGCAAACCGCCGACGGAAGCGATGTTGATCATCACCCCCGGATGTTCCTTCATCCACGCCTCCCACACTGCCTGGCACCAGAACAACGGGCCGCGGATGTTGACCTGGAACGTCTTGTCGAAACGAGCGGGATCCACCTCCAACGTTCGACCGAAGTACGGGTTGGTTGCCGCATTGTTGACGAAGATGTCGATGGCTCCGAACCTGCTCATCGTCGCATCCACACATGACTTGATCCCGTCCAAGTCGCCTGCATTCGCGGCGAAAACATCGACCTCGCCGTTCATCTCCTGTGCCGCCTGACGAAGCGAGTCTTCCTTCCGCGAGGTGATCATTACCCGAGCACCAGACTCTGCGAAGGTCTTGGCGATCGCTTTGCCGATTCCGCGCGACCCTCCCGTGACGAGTGCGACTTTGCCTTGCAGTGATACGTCCATGCAGTCGACGCTAGTGGACGAGTCGTAGACGGATTAGCCGACGAGGGGATTCATTCGATGAAGGGCGATGCGTTGAATTCGCCGACCATCGAGTTCCATCACCGTGAAGCGCCACGAGTTGAACACCACGTGCTCCCCTTTGGCGGGAACGCGGCCGAACGTGGTGAACACGAAGCCCCCCACAGTTTCAAAATCACCTTCTGGAATCCCGAGGCCCAATTCTTCATTTGCTTGATCGATGGCGATTGAACCATCCAACAGGTAGTCGGTCAGCGACAGTCGTTGAATCTTCGCCCTCTCCTCATCGTGTTCGTCGACGATCTCACCGACGAGCTCCTCGAGACAGTCCTCGAGGGTCACGATGCCAGAAATCACCCCGTACTCGTCCGCCACCACGGCCAGGTGGTACTTGTTCGCCTGCATCGAACGCATCAAGTCCGCGACGAGCTTCGTCTCGGGAACGAACTCGACGGGACGTACGAGGGACTCGAGCGTTGTCGCACCCTTGCCCGACCGCTCGGCAACCACGAGATCCTTCACATTGACCATGCCGACCACGTCCGGGCCGTCGTCGACATGACGCGTCACGGGAAGGCGACTGAAACCCTCACTGACGGCGCGGTCCAATGCCGCGCTTACGGTCATCGTCACTTCGAGATCCACCACATCCGGCGCAGGAACCATGATTTCCCGGACCACCGTGTCACCGAACTCGATCACTGACTTGATCAATTCACGCTCTTCGTGTTCGATCACGCTGTCCTCAGCTGCGGCCTCCACGATCCCGAGGAACTCCTGCTCCCCGATGAACGGACCTTCCTTGAGGCCTTCGCCTTTGACGATCACGTTCGTCAACCTGATCAACAAATTGGACGAAACACGGAGTGGCCAAAAGGACACGAGGCCTTCCACCAACCGACCCGTGAACATCGCCCCTCGGACGGGATTCAACACCGCATAGGTCTTTGGTACCGCCTCGGCAAGCACGAAAAACACGATCACATTGAGCACGACTCCGATTGCCACGCCAGGTGCACCAAACAAACGCCCTGCCACGATTCCGGTCAGGGTGGCCTGCACCGTTTGGCAAATGTTGACCGTCAACAACAACGGATTGACCCACCGCGTCGGCTCTGATGCCAGCCGAGCCAGGGCCTTGCCCGACTTCGATCCGCCCTCGGCAAGTGCATTAGCCCGTGGGCGAGTCATTTGCGAGAGACTCATCTCCGCCAGCGCGAGGACGATCAACACCAACAAGAGCACAAAGATGGCGATCAACATCCACAAGTCGACCGTGGTGAAGGTTGTGCCGATCATGACACCTGCTCCGGAACATGACGGAACATTGCGGGTGCAGCACCTTGCCAGTGATGGCGCTCCAAATGGGCGCGTTCCCGGGTGTGCATGCGCTGCTCATTCACCGCGTTGTCATGATCCTCGCCGAGAACGTGCAGCATTCCGTGTACCAACAGCAAGGCCAACTCGTCATCGAAAGTTCCAGCGTGTCTCGGTGCCTGTTCGTGTGCAACCGCAGGACAAATCACCACGTCCCCCAACAGCAAGGGTAAATCGCCCAGGTGTGGAGGCGACTTGTCTGGGCTCTTGCTCTGTGCGCCTGGTCCAGGCGTTCGAGTTGCCTCGATCATGTCGAGAGGAAAGGCAAGAACGTCAGTGGGACCAGTCTTGCCCATGTACTGGGAATTCAAGTTCGCCATCGTCTCTCGATCCACGTACACCACCGTCATTTCAGCCGCCCCCGAGACCCCTTCGTCTCGCAAGACATGGAGCGCGAGCTGCTGCCAACGGGCGAGGTCGATGACATGGTCGGTCTGTTCGTCAGCAACGAAGACTTCCGGCTCACCATCACCGCCCGATCTCCGTGGTCGCAGACGTCCCACCCGCGGGTCGATCACTGCTGATCACGCCGTTCATAAGCGGCAACGATGTCCGCGACGATGCGATGACGCACCACGTCGCTGCCATCGAGGTGTACGAAGCCCAGATCGTTGATGCCTTCGAGCATCGACTCCAAGCCGGTGAGGCCACTTCGCCCACCTGCAAGGTCGACCTGCGTGGTGTCGCCTGTCACCACCACCTTCGAACCGAAGCCGATTCGCGTAAGGAACATCTTCATCTGCTCAGGAGTCGTGTTCTGCGCTTCGTCCAGGATGACGAAGCTGTTGTTCAACGTTCGTCCACGCATGAAGGCCAGTGGCGCAACTTCGACAACTTGACGCTCGAGCAACGTTCGCGCGTGGTCGGCACCGACCATGTCGTGCAGCGCGTCGTAGAGAGGTCGCAAATACGGATCGATCTTCGCCGTCAAGTCACCAGGGAGGAATCCGAGCCGCTCGCCTGCCTCGACTGCGGGGCGAGTCAGGATGATCCGCTGAACTCTCTTGTTCTGGAGCGCCTGCACTGCCATCGCCACGGCAAGCCAACTCTTTCCCGTTCCCGCTGGACCGAGACAGAAGGTGATCACATTGTCGCGAATTGCATCCACATAGCGTCTCTGACCCGACGTCTTCGCCTTCACGCTGCGACCTACGCCTGTCTTCAGGATCTCCTCCGTCAACAAGACACTGGGGCGCTCGTGCTGGCGAACCATGGCGATGCTCCTCACGATCACGTCGTCGGTGAGCGTCTCTCCCCGCTGCAGGAGGTTCGTCAACTCCTCGAACAATCGTCCCAGCACCTCGGAATCGGGCCCCGCGATCGAAATCTCGTTGCCACGAACACTCACCCGGGATTCCGCAAAAGAACGCTCTATGAGTCTGAGGTGAGCGTCACGTTCGCCAAGCAAACCTGACATCAGGTGCGCACCAGGCACCACGAACACCACCGAAGTGGAAGAAACGGTCATTCTGCGGAGGGGCGAGCACTGG
>JBDKEO010000059.1:0-3525 GCA_039795205.1 Actinomycetota bacterium | reverse complement strand
CCCCGTTCGGGGAAGAAGAGGTCGGGGTCGACACCCAGGCAGTTGGCTTGGTCTTGCCAAGCGCGATCAGCACTCAGCCCGAGTAGTTCTTCGTCCACCGATTTGTTCCCTCCCTGCCCCGCCGAGTCGCGCACGCGCGCCTACACCGAGGTAATTACAACGGTGTCATTGTGACAAATCCCCGCGGAAAATGCAAATAAGGGGTGTCCGGGGGTCAGTCGATCGTCGCGTGACGACCCCGACGACCTGAGCCGCGAGTCATCTGTCGCTTGTGCTCGAGGAAGTCCACGAGAACATAATCGCCGAGGGTCTCGTGATTGGTGAAGAAGGCACGGCCACGGTTGATGCGCGTCATCTGTTCGACGAATCGACGCAGCCCATTGTCTGCATCCAACATGAACGTGTTGATTCTGATTCCAGCCTTGGTACACCGCATCACTTCGCGAAGAGTGAGTTCGACGGTCTCGTATACGGGTGGGTAGTTGAAGTAGACGTCCCCTCGCGGCGTGATGTGAGCCGTGGGTTCACCGTCGGTGATCATGATGATCTGTTTGGTGCCCGTCTCGTGAGCGAGCATCCTGCGAGCCAAGGTGAAGGCGTGGTGCATGTTGGTGCCATAGGCGAAGTCCCACGATGCCTCGGGGAGGGCTTCCGGCTTGAGCTCACGAGCCGTTTCGCCGAATCCCACCACGCCGAGGTAGTCCCGCGGGAACTGGCTCGTGATGAGGTGGTGGAGGGCGATCGCCACCTTCTTGGCGGGCAGGAAGTTGTCTCGCATTGGCATTGACATGGATAGGTCGAGCATCAACACTGTGCTCGACCGCGTGCTGTGCTCGGTGCGCTCGATCTCGAAATCGTCGGGCGACAACTCGACGGGCACCTTTGCACCGTTTCGACGGATTGCATTGCGCAGCGTGCCGTGCAAGTCGAGTCGGAACGGATCGCCGAACTCATACGGTCGCGACTCTTCTGCTCGTTCATGACCGAATCCCGTTTGGTCGATCACGTGCTGACCGACCATGTCCTTGCGCAGCGAGCCAAACAGGTCGCGTAGAGCATTTGCACCCAGCTTGCGAATCGCCCGCGGGCTCAGCGTGAGTCGACCTTCCTTGTTGTCGATCAGTCCGGCCTCCTGCATCAACTTGGTCAATTCGGAGAGGCGCTCGAGGGAACGGGCGGAATCATCGCCGAGCAGGTCACGCACCCGGTCGAGGTCCACTTCGGCAAGGCCGGCGGGCGATGTGGCGCTCTTCAGCATCGCCTCGAGCGAGTCGATGTCTTGAATGTCGCGCATGGCGTGCATCGCCTGCTCGAAACCCATCGGCGATGTACCGGTGAACTGCTGTGCTTCACCCCAACCCGCATCGGGGAACATCCCCCGCAGGTTTTCTCCGAGCCTGCTCATCTGCCAGCGCAGATCCATGTCTTCCAACAACTGGTCGCTGAGCAGCTGCAGTTGCTCACGCTGCGCGGGCGTCATCGAATTGAACATTGCCTGGGCTTGAGCCATTCGTTCAGCCATTGCGCGCAGTAGTTCGTCCAAATCTCGGGGGTTCTCCGGAAAGAAATCGCCGAACTGCCGCATGAACTCCTCGAACCGTGGATCCTCTCCATTGGCTCGGCGTTCGATCATCTCGTTGAGCGCGGCCATCATGTCCTTCATCCGCGCCATCTCTTCGGGGCTCATGTTCTGGACGGCGGACGACATCTGATCGAGATGCTGTTGCATCACTTGCTCGCGGAGTTTCTGCATCAGTTCTTCGAATCGCTGCTCTGCTTCACGTGATTGGAAGTCGTAGCGCTGCAACTCGGCAACTTTCCCTGCGAGGTCGTCGGGAAGCATGTCGAGCCGGAAGTTGCGCTCGTCAGCCGAGTTTCGTGCAGCTTCCGAACGCCGCTCGTCACCCGATTCCTGTGCCGCACGCAACTGTTTCTCTACTTCAAGGCGTTCCTCGTCGACCACATCGTTCAGGGCGTCGGCAATTTCCGAGTACACGCCGCCGAGATCACCACTGTCGCGGATCTCTTCCCGCCGCTCACGCAACTTGCGCATCATCTCGCGGATACCTTCGACGCGCTCGCCATTCATGTCGCGCAATCCGTCCTGCATCAGTCGACGCAAGGCACTTGCGGGATCTCCGTGGTACAACAGGTCGTCGCCGAGTTGGTCGAAGAGTGAATCTGAGTCGAGTTCGAAGCCGCGTTGCGTGCCGTCCCACCGGGAGTAGGTGAAGCGCTGCCCCATCAACGCGCTCGGTATACCGCTCGGCTGCCTGATTCGTCCTTGTTCAACCGCTTGGAGAGGTGCAGTCCTTCGAGTACGAACTCGGTGGCACTCGCGATCAGCGCAGGCGGCGCTTCCGCTCCCACCAGTTGCACCACCACCTCACGCAATGCCGGTTGTTGCTCGACCAAGCGGACGTAGTCCTCCGATGTGATGTCGTCGCCCGCGTGCGCAACGAGGCCTTCCTCGAAACTTGCCACAACTGCCGGGAGCGTCTCGGTGGCCACACTCTGTTTGAACGACTCCAACACGGCTGCGCGCACGACACTCTGGAGAATCGCCGACTCACGACCGTCCTCCATCGACTCCACCTCCACCTTGCCCGACATGGATGCCGCGAGCGATCCGAGGTCACTGACTCGTGGTGCGACGACCGTCTCGCCGACATGTAGCGCACGACGTACGGCGTTCGCCGCCAAGATCTCGTGGTTGCTCACCGACAGACGAACACTCACTCCACTGCGCTGATTGATGTGCGAACTGGCACGTGCAACTTGACTGACCGTCGCCACGATTCGCTCCATGAACTCTGGCCAGTGGACGGTGACGCCAGCGATGTTCGAGTCGCGAGCCTCACGACGAACGATCTCGATTTCGGTATCCGCCTCGAGCGGATAGTGAGTGCGGATCTGACTGCCAAATCGATCCTTGAGTGGCGTGATGAGCCGACCACGATTCGTGTAGTCCTCGGGATTCGCCGAGGCCACGAGCATCACGTCGAGCGGTAGACGGATCTTGTGTCCTCGGATCTGCACATCGCGCTCCTCGAGCACGTTGAGCAGACCAACTTGAATGCGCTCGGCGAGATCCGGCAATTCGTTGATCGCAAAGATTCCTCTGTTCGTGCGCGGGACGAGACCGAAATGGATCGTCAGTTCGTCGCTCAAATAGCGGCCTTCCGCCACCCGGATCGGGTCGACCTCACCGATCAAGTCTGCGATGGACGTATCCGGAGTCGCCAACTTCTCGCCGTAGCGATCGTCACGGTGCACCCATGCAATCGGTGTGTCATCGCCCTTCTCCGCCACCAATCGCTTGGCCATTGCCGAAACCGGATGGTACGGATCATCGTTGATCTCACTGCCTTCGACGATCGGCATCCACTCGTCGAGCAATCCAGTGAGCGAACGAATCATGCGGGTCTTGGCCTGACCTCGTTCGCCGAGGAAGATCACGTCGTGACCGGCCAACAACGAGTTCTCCAGTTGTGGCATCACCGTGTCTTCATAACCGAGCACACC
>JBDKEO010000039.1:0-2625 GCA_039795205.1 Actinomycetota bacterium | reverse complement strand
TCGTCGAAGGTGCGAGCAAGGGCGAAGGTCTGGGCAACAAGTTCCTCGCCAACATCCGCGAAGTGGACGCGATCGTGTTCGTGTTGCGCGCGTTCGTCAACGACGACATTCCCGGACCGTCAGATCCGCTCGAGCATCTTCGCGTGGTCGAACTCGAGCTCGCACTTGCCGATCTCGAGGCAGTGGAGAACAAACTCTCGAAGATCCAGAAAGCCGCGCGCATGGACAAGTCCGTTGCCGAGGAAGCCGAGGCGTTGCAGCGCGCGCACGTGCACCTCGCCGAGGGCAAGCCGCTGTATCGCGCCGGAATTTCCGAAGATGATCGTGCACTGCTCGCTCCATACTTCTTGCTCACCGCACGTCGCGTCCTCGCCGTGGTCAACGTCGCCGAAGATGCACTCGACACCATCCCTGCAGTGGTGGAGCGTGTGCGCAAGGAGATCGCGCCACCTGGTTCGGCGAGTGAACACGATGTGGAAGTGCTCGGCATGAGCGTGCAATTGGAGGCCGAAGCCGCGCAACTGACCGGTCAGGATCGCGTGGAGATGCTCGAGGCACTCGGCCTCGGCGAGGGCGCATTGCCGCGCATGGTGCGCTCGGCGTACCACCTGCTCGGGTTGCGCACGTTCTTCACCACCGGCGAAAAGGAATCTCGCGCATGGACGTTCCGTGCCGGCGCCAAGGCTCCCGAGTGCGCAGGCAAGATCCACACCGACTTGCAGCGAGGTTTCATTCGCGCCGACGTCATTCATTGGGACGAACTCGTGGAGATCGGTTCATGGAACAAGGCCAAGGACCTCGGCAAGATTCGCGTCGAAGGCAAGGACTATGAGGTCGTCGACGGCGACGTCATGGAGATCAGGTTCAACGTCTGAGGCCCGATGGTTGCCAAGCGTGACCCCCTCTCGTGTTGGCTGGTTTCCGAAGGTCGCGTTCTCGCCAGCGCCAACCTCGCCAACACGCGCGCCACTCGTCGCCGCGGGTTGATCGGCGTGGGGCACGTGGAGAACCCACTCGTGCTCTCGCCATGTCGGTGGATCCACACGGTGGGCACTCGCGTCGATCTCGACGTCGCCTACCTCGATGAAGAGGGCGTCGTGATCAAGATGACTCGCGTCGCTCCGATGCGCCTTACCGCTCCCGTGCGCAATGCACGCCAGGTGATCGAAGCGGCCGAAGGCTCCTTCGAACGCTGGAACTTGCGTCTCGGCGACCGCGTGGAAGTGCGCGGACAATGACCGGTTCGCTCACGCTCGTAGCCACACCGATCGGCAATCTCGGAGACATCACTCCTCGTGCCACGGCTGCATTGCAGGAAGCAGATCTCGTGTGCTGCGAAGACACTCGCCGCACAGGGTTGTTACTGCATCACCTCGGGATCGAGAGCAAGAAGTATCTCGTCGTCAACGAACACACCGAGTATGAAGCATGCGATCAGATCGTGGCCGAAGTGCTCGCCGGCAAGAAGGTCGTGCTCGTCACCGACGCGGGGACGCCGGGAATCAGCGATCCAGGCGAACGCGTGGTGCGCGCAGCGATCGCCAACGGCATCACGGTTGAGAGCGCGCCAGGTGTATCTGCGGTCACGATGGCGCTCGCCGCAAGCGGGCTCGGCACCTCGCGCTTCGTGTTCGAAGGGTTCCTCCCCGCCAAAGGAGCAGATCGCACGGAGCGTCTCGCGCAGATCGCCGACGAGCGCCGCACCGTCGTGTTGTACGAAGCGCCGCATCGCATCGAGCGCACGTTGCAGGACTTGGAGGTGTCGTGTGGCTCTGCTCGTCAGGTGGTGTTGGCACGCGAGCTCACCAAAGTGCACGAAGAGTTTTGGCGCGGCGCGCTGCACGATGCCGTAAAGCACGTCACCGAAGCCGGCCCACGCGGCGAATACGTAGTGGTTCTCGAAGGCGCCAAGCCACCTGCACCCGCCACCGACGAACAGATCAACGAAGCGTTGCGCCAGGCGATCAACGGTGGCGCCAGCAAGCGTGACGCCGCCACCAAAGTGGCGATCATGCTTGGTGCACCAAAGCGCCGCGTCTACGAACTCGCGCTCGCGCTCAACTGACGATCAGTTCGGCAACAAGCCGATCTGACGAACCTCTGCCACGCATCGCTCGTCGTCCCACACCTCACCCACTTCGGTGCACAATCCGTCGCGCACCACTTGTGAGGCGAAGCGAACCCGCAACCAACCGTCGTTCGGTCGAGCGCGTAGATGCAGCGTCAACTCGATCGTGGGCACCCACCCCATCACGCCATCGAGGTTGAGCACGGGCGGCGGAAACGCGTCACCTGCGAGCATCACCGAGTAGGCGTCATTGGGACGACCTTCCGGCATGCGGAACCATCCGCGAACGAGTCCTACGCCCGACTTCTGTCCGCGCTCGAAACCGGCGTCGTCCGGATGCAAGCGCATGTCGACTCGATCGACGAGCGGGAAAATGCCGTCGTGGCTGTTGCGCTTGGCGCACTTTTCCGGTGCGGGCAAGTCCGGTGGCGTCACAGTGACGTATTCGAGCGGGTGCTCCATTTCATCGAAATTGCCGAACGCGGCGATCCCCCGAACCGCCACGCGACCGCCTTGGCTGAGCGTTGCCGACACCGTGCTCAACCGTCTGCCGCGCT
>JBDKEO010000052.1:0-2681 GCA_039795205.1 Actinomycetota bacterium | reverse complement strand
ACTTCGCGACCCGACTGGATGATCGCCCTCGAGTTGGCCAATGCATGTGGCAAGGATCTGGGGATGCACTCGTTTGCCGAGGTGCAGCGAACGATGGTCGAGCGCGTGGCGGAATTTGCGGTGATGAACGACACGGCTGCATTGTCCAAGGACGGAGTGCTGTCCGTTCGCGCTCACGAAGTTGCACTCGCGCGAACCGAGTTCGAGGGTGCACAACGCAACTCCTATCAATTCCGCTTGTTGGTGTACCGGAACCTGTACGACTCGGCGGTGTCGACCGCGATGAGCCCGTCGCTCCGTGGCCTCGCGTCCAGCTCCACCGTGGTGGTGCACCCGCTCGAGTTGCCGCGCATCGGTGGCCAAGTTGGGGATCATGTGATGGTGACCTCGCCACATGGGTCGATCACGACTCCGATCGCCACTGATGAGCGAGTAATGCGCGGTACGGCGTGGATCAGGTTCAACCAGCCAGGAGCAGACGTACGCGAATTGATCGACGTCGATGCCGATGTGGTGGACGTGAAGATCGAGAGGGTGTCGTGAACGCACGGCCGATGATCGATCCGGGTCTCGTCGGCGACTTGTTCTGGGCGCCGCTCCTCGTCGTCGCGTTGAAAGTGCTCGTCGTGTTCGTGCTCGGTTTGATCGCCACCATGTTGATGGTGTGGTTCGAGCGCAAGGTGGTGGCGGGAATGCAGAACCGCATCGGACCCAACAAGGCCGGCCCGTTCGGCTTACTTCAGACCCTTGCCGACGGCACCAAGTTGTTCTTCAAGGAGGATTTGATCCCCGACCGCGCGGATCGATTCGTCTTCCGTCTCGCCCCGTTGCTCGCGCTCGTTCCCGCGTTCCTCGCGTGGGCGATCATTCCGCTCGGTGGCGACTTCCGTAACGGCAATGACGGACTCGTCACCTGGTTTGGTGTGGAGACGCGCGTCCAGTTGGCCGATCCGCCGATGGGAGTGTTGTTCGCACTGGCCATCTCGTCGATCGCCGTGTATGGAGTGATGCTTGCCGGGTGGTCGAGTGGTTCGAAATATCCACTCCTTGGTTCGGTGCGGGCGTCGGCACAGATGGTCAGTTATGAAGCTGCCTTGGGACTGTCGATTGCCAGCGTGTTCCTCGTTGCGGGCACCCTGTCCACGAGCGGAATCGTGAGCGCTCAGTCGTCGCTCGGTGACTGGAACCTCGTGACCACCGGTGTCGTACCGATGGTGATCTTCCTGATCGCCGCCACCGCCGAGTTGAATCGACCGCCGTTCGACCTGGTCGAAGCCGAACAGGAACTCGTCGGAGGATTCCACACGGAGTATTCGTCGATTCGCTTTGCCCTGTTCTTCCTCGCCGAGTTCATGAATACCGTCACGATGAGCGCGTTGATCGTCACGCTGTTCTTCGGTGGTCCGCAACCCATCGCTATCGGAGACACGGTGCTCGACATCCCGCTGGTGCCGAACGGGATCGAAGGCACCATCTGGTTGTTGGCAAAAGTGCTCGTCTTCCTCTACGTCTACGTGTGGTTCCGCGCCACATTGCCGCGCTTCCGCTACGACCAATTGATGGATCTCGGCTGGAAGTTGTTGATTCCGGCATCGCTCGGCTGGTTCATGTTGCTCGCCGCTCAGCGTCTCGCACGGAACGAGGGCTGGAACATCGTGGTGACGACGGCCGTTTCGATAGTGGTGATTGGTGGCTGCTGGTTGTTGCTACAACTCGGGCTCTCTCGTGCTGCCAAGGATCGCGCGGTGGAAGGATCGATGTTCTGATGGGTTACTTGCAGGGATTCCTCGTCACGATCGCCCAGCACGGTCGCAAGAACAGGGTGACGACCGAATACTCGGGCGGTCGCGTCTGGCGTCGTCGCGCTGGGAAATCGGTGAAGAAGGACGAGAAGATTCCCAAGCCCGAGCGCATGCACGGACGTCACGTGTTGAATCGCTATGAGGACGGCATGGAGAAGTGCATCGGCTGCGAGTTGTGTGCAGCGGTGTGCCCAGCGAAATGCATCCATGTGCGCGGCGCCGACAACGATCCCATGAGCCCAACCTCGCCGGGCGAGCGTTTCGGCTGGATCTATGAGATCAACTATTTGCGCTGTATCCACTGCGATCTGTGTGTCGAGGCCTGCCCGACGGAAGCGATCACCGAAACCAAACTGTTCGAGTTCTCCTTCACCAATCGTCAGGATGCGATCTACACCAAGTCCGAATTGCTCGTCGGCGACGACGGCAAGCCGAAGCAATTGCCGTGGGAGGACTGGCGCCCAGGCGAGGACGAGCACACTTCTGCGTGGATGCGAGCGACTGCTCCCGCTGGCGACGAGACGTTCGTCGGCACGGTGGGGTGGAGCGGCGAACTCGGTTATGGCACTCGTGAGCCCGAGAAGGGCAACGAGTAAGTGGAGCTATTCGTTTTCGTCGTAGCCGCCGCGATGTCGGTGGTGGGAGCACTGGGCGTCGTGGTGAGGAAGAACCCCGTCCATGCTGCGCTCAGTTTGGTGCTGACCCTGTTCGGCGTGGCCGTGTTGTTCGTTGCTCAACATGCAGAGTTCCTCGCTGCGGTGCAGGTGATCGTTTACGCAGGAGCGATCGTGGTGCTCTTCCTCTTCGTGATCATGTTGCTCGGCGTCGACCGAGCGGAGAACCTGAACACCGAGCCACTTGCTTCGCAACGCTGGATTG
>JBDKEO010000137.1:0-2974 GCA_039795205.1 Actinomycetota bacterium | reverse complement strand
CCGAGCCCGACGACGAGGGCATCGATTGGCGTGCCTCGCCGCTCGAGTCGCTTGGAGCGACCGAACAGCGCCATGAGGGCTAGGAGGCCGGCTTGTTCTCTTCGCCACCTTCGGCGGCAGGAGCAGCGGCAGCGGCACCCTCGGCGCCTTCTGCAGCAGCGGCTGCAACGGGAGCAGCCTCCACCTTGGTGGTGAGCACGGTGACGACCACGAGATCGGGATCAGCAACGGCCTTCACGCCTGCGGGCAACTCGATGTCGCCGAGGCGGATGACGTCGTTCATCGTCATGTTGGTGACGTCGATGAGGATCTCGTTCGGAATGTTGTTGGCAGTGGCGCGAACTTCGATGCGATCGACGGCCGGGTCGACGAGACCACCTTCCTGCACGACGGCCTTCGCGGTGCCCTTGAGGTGCACCGGCACGGCCATCACGATCTCTTCGCTCAAGTCGATCTGCATGAAGTCGACGTGCGCAACCGTGCGACGTACGGGATCGCGCTGCATGTCCTTCACGATCGCGGGGTACGACTTGCCATTCACCTCGAGTTCGAGGATGGTGTTGACACCGGCGGGACCGGAGAGAGCAACGCGCAACTCACGACGCTCGACGGTGATCGACACCGGGGTCATGCCGTGGCCGTAGATGACGGCGGGGATGTGGTCCTCGCGGCGCAGGCGGCGCGACGAAGCGCTTCCGGCCTGACGGCCACTTTGAGTCTTCAAGATGGTGGGCATGTGCTGTCTCCCAGCGAGATCTGCGTGAATAGCGGCTTGGCAGTGTACCGCCGAGCCGGCCGCCTCAGCCCGGGCGCGGGGCCGACGGCGTGAGGGGTCAGGCCTGGTTCTCGCCGCCGAAGAGGTCGCTCACGCTGGTCTCGTCGAACACCGCCGAGAGCGCATCGGCAAGGATCTTGGCCACGGAGAGCACCTCGATCTTGGCGATCCGCTTTTCCGGTGGCAGCGGGATCGAGTTGGTGAGCACCACGCGGGTGATAGGCGACTTCTCGAGGCGCTCGATGGCGGGACCGGACAGCACGCCGTGGGTGGCCATGGCCCACACTTCCTTGGCGCCGCGCTCGATCAGCAACTCAGCTGCCGAGACGATCGTGCCGCCGGTGTCGATCATGTCGTCGGTGAGGATGCACAGACGGCCTTCGACTTCACCGATGACTTCCTTGGCGATGGCCACGTTGGTGGTGTTCTTTGGACGACGCTTGTTGATGAACGCAACGTCGGCGTTCATGTCGGTGAGGTGCTGAGCGAAACGCTCGGCCACCTTCACGCGACCGGCGTCCGGCGACACGATGACGAGACCGTTCTTCACGTTCTTGCGTACGTACTCCTCGAGTACCGGAACTGCAGTCAGGTGATCGACCGGTCCTTCGAAGAAACCTTGGATCTGACCGCTGTGTAGATCGATCGACACCATTCGCTTCGAACCCGCTGCCTTGAACATGTCGGCGAGTAGGCGAGCAGTGATCGGCTCGCGCCCTTCGGCCTTGCGATCCTGACGCGCGTAGCCGTAGAAGGGACACACGGCGGTGACGCGCTTGGCCGACGCGCGATACGCGGCGTCGATCATGATCAGTTGTTCCATCACCGAGTCGTTGATGCTTCGACCATTGGCGGCGCAGTGCGTCTGCATGACGAACACGTCGCCGCCGCGCACGCTTTCGCCGAAACGCGGACGCAACTCGCCGTTGGAGAACTCGACGATGTTCGCTTCGCCCAATTGCACCTGCAGGTGCTTGGCAACCTCTTCTGCGAGCTCGGGGTGGGTGCGGCCCGTGTAGAGGGCCATTCGCTTGGTGGTGACCTTGTCGATCGTCTTGTTCATTCCCCGGTCATCCTCCTGCGACTTGCGCCAGCATAGAACGAATGACGGTTGCGGCTCCCAGAGCCGCGTTGCCGAACGCTGTCGCGCGGTCGACGACTCGATGCAGTGGTTCCGGGGAGAGGACTCGAACCCCTATATGCGGGACCAAAACCCGCCGTCCTGCCATTGAACGACCCCGGAGCGACGACTCAACCGTATCCAACGCGAGTGCCGATTTCGGCGTGCTACCCGCTAGCGTGTCCCGTCGTTATGGGTTCGTTGGTCAAGCGCCGCCGCAAGCGCATGCGCAAGAAGAAGCACAAGAAGATGCTTCGCCGCACCCGTCATCAACGTCGCAAGTAAGCGCTCCTCGTTTCGAGTACTCGCGCATCGCGCAACTTTTCGCCCAATTCTGGGTGACTTCCCATTAGCCACCAGGTGGCGCCACTCCCTGCCAGCACCGGCTCTGACCCGCTTGCACGCTGGATTCTTTCGCGCCACTCTGCCAGCCGCGGCTCGACTGCGATCGCTGCGCGCTCCAAGTGATTGACGCCGAGGTGACGTTCGTCTTCGGGTAACGCATCCCATGCGCGATACACCGCGGGCGTGGAGATACCGAACGGCGGAATAACGAGCGTGAACGTGCGGGTCTCGAACGGAAGTGGCTCGATGATCTCGCCAATGCCACGCACGCGAGCACGTCCACCGATCAGGCAGAACGGAATGTCGGCGCCGAGCCGGCTTGCACGATCCAGGTCGTCGAAGCCGGCCCATGCGAGGACCGCTGCAGCATCCGCCGAGCCGCCGCCGAGTCCACCGCCATGAGGAATGTTCTTCGTGACGGTGACATGCGCGGTGCGGTTGGCGAGACGCAACGCACGCGCCACGAGGTTGTCGTCGTCGACGGGAATGCCCGCACTGAACGGACCATCGAAGGCGAGACCGCTGCCAGCAGGATCGATCGTGACGGTGTCGGCGAGTTCGAGCGAGACCATCTCGGCGTCGATCTCGTGGTAGCCATCGCCGCGCACACTCGTGACCTGCAGGCTCACGGTGAGTTTGGCTTGAGCGTTGACGGTGACCATTCGAGTTACTTCGCCTTGTTGGCTGCGCACAGCCTGCCCCACGCTTGCACGTCCAAGTCCTCGGCGCGACTC
>JBDKEO010000136.1:0-11877 GCA_039795205.1 Actinomycetota bacterium | reverse complement strand
GTCGGCGTATGGATTCTGCAACTGTGGTGGTCGACGAAATGGCTGGCTCACTTCCGCTATGGATTGTTCGAGTGGGCGTGGCGGTGTGCGACGTATCGAAAGCGCCAACCTCTGCGCCGCGGTGGATGACACACTTTGAGCAGGGCCATCGACGGGTTTCCAAACACAAACGTGGCGTGCCTCCCTTTGGCCACAGCACAACGTTGCGCATCTTCATTGATCCTGACTTGTTGCAGTTCAACGAGGTGTGGGCCGCCGCCGGCACCTGGCACGACGTGTTCGGTATCGAGCCCAACAAGCTGGTGGAAGCGAGCGAAGGCCTGGTCACCGACCTGAAGCGCTGACGAGCAACTTCAGTTGTCGCGACAGGGCATCGAACACTGAGTCGTTCCGGGATGCTCGTCCCATGATGAGCGCGCCTTCAGCGGCCGCGATGCAAACAGCCGCGTAGTCACTAGATGCTGACGTGTCAGCACCGCTTCGAATGAATGCGCTCGTCAACGATCTGTGCCACTTCTCGAAGACATGCTGCGACGCGACCCTGAGGGAGTCGTCTTCTCCGGCACCGATGGCGGTGTTGGCGACGGCGCAGTTTCCGTCGAAGTTGCTGGCGCGTAGAGCGGAGCGCCAACTCCCGAAGAAGACTTCGACCACGTCGGCTGGAGTTGCGGCATCCACGGCGTCGATCAGTGCCGTGACTAATCCGCCGATCGAATCCACCGCCTTCTCGATGAGTTCGTTCTTGCCGCCCGGGAAGTGGTGGTAGATGGATCCTCTCGGCGTGTTGGTCGCCTCGGTCACCACGGCGAACGAGGTGCCGTGAACCCCACGTTCGGCGAGCAGGCTGACCGCGCCCTTAATCATCTCTTCGCGCACGTTCCGACGATTCATTTGACTATGACGACCTTCATAACTAGGGTCTATGACAGTCATCATAGTGAATGAGGAAACGCATGCGCGCCTTGGTGTTCAGGGGTCCGATGGATCTGGCATGGGAAGAGATCGACACACCACAACTAATGGAACCGCGCGATGCACTCGTGCGACCACTTGCCGTGGCTCGGTGTGATCTCGACCCTGCCATCGCAATCGGCTTGTACCCGATGCCCGCCCCGTTCGTGATGGGACACGAAATGGTTGGCGAGGTGGTCGCCACGGGGGATGGCGTCAGCGAGTTCAGCCCGGGAGATCGCGTCATTGTTCCGTTCCAGCTGAGTTGCATGTCGTGCGCCCCGTGCAGCCGAGGGCACACCAACGCGTGTGTGAACGTGGCATCGGGAACGGCATTTGGTCTTGGGCCTCATGGTGGTGTCGACCTCGGCGGTGCGCTCGCGGAACTCGTCCGTGTGCCGTGGGCAGATGTGATGTTGATTCCGTTGCCGGCTGGGATCGACCCGATTGCCGCTGCGGGCATCCCCGACAATGTCTCCGACGGGTTCCGCTGTGTTGCGGGTCCTCTGTCAGAACGCCCGGGTGCACCGGTCCTTGTCGTCGGCGGACTTGCACCCTCGGTTGGGCTGTATGCAGTGATGTCAGCGCTGGCTCTCGGGTCAGAACGAGTGATTTACGTGGATGACGACGCGACGCGTCTAGAGACCGCATCTTCCCTGGGCGCCGAAGTTGTCGATGCGCGCGGTCAATGGGATTTGCTCAAGCTCGAGCAGAGATTCCCGATCGTGGTCGATGCAAACGTGCTCGATGCGGGACGAAACTTCGCACTTCGATCAGTGGAGCCATGCGGTGTGTGCACGAGTGTCTCTGGTGGAGCCTCGTCACACTCAAATCTTCCGCTGCAATCGATGTATCTAAAAGGTGTTCGTTACGAGATTGGCCGAGTGCATGCGTGTGCAACTGCGAGACCTGTACTTGACCTCGTGTCATCTGGCGCACTTGACCCTGCTCGAATCATCAACAAAGTTGTTCCGTTCAGCGAAGCAGTTGAAGGGATGATCTTGCCAGTCACCAAGGTCGTCTTCGTCAACGACTTTGTGTGACAACAACCGGTGATTGAAGGGTTGCTTAAACCAAGATTGGCGTGCCGCCGTTCGGTCACAGCATGAAGTTGCGCATCTTCATCGACCCTGACTTGTTGCAGTACGACGAGGTTTGGGCTGCGGCTGGCACGTGGAACGACGTGTTCCCGATCGCACCAGATGATCTCGTGCGTGCCAGTGGCGCGGTGGTCACTGACCTAAAGCGCGGCTAGAAACGAGGCGTGGAGATTCTTCAGGAGTTCGTCACTCGATCTGTGCTGTGTTGGCTGGCAACCGTCGATGCGACTGGTGCCCCGAACGTGAGCCCGAAGGAAGTGTTCGATGTCGTCGGTGATCAACTTGTAATTGCGAATATCGCATCACCCAGGTCTTCGGCCAACATTCGGGTCAACCCACTTGTGTGCGTTTCGTTGCTCGACGTGTTTGAACAGGAAGGTCTCAGGATTTCAGGTCGTGCATCGGTGCAATCGTCCAATGCATTCGAGGCCAATGAAATGCGCACGAGACTGAAAACTAGGACGGAAGGGCTCTACCCATTCTCCGAGATGTTCGTCGTTGACGTGCACGATGTGAAACCGTTCAAGTCGCCAAGTTGGCATTTGTTCCCGGACATCAATCCCGCCGAGAGGCGTGCAGCCGCGCTGCGCACCTACGGAGTTCAGGACCTCCAAAGCTGAGAGTTGCCAAACCCAGCGGTGGCGTGCCACCGTTCGGCCACAGCACGCAGTTGCGGATCTTCATCAATCCTGACTTGTTGCAGTACGACGAGGTGTGGGCTGCGGCAGGCACATGGAACGATGTGTTCCCGATCGCGCCGAATGATCTCGTTCGCGCCAGCGGCGCAGTGGTCGCCAATCTCAAACGCGGTTGATCACTACCTGCCTGGCCTCAGCCGAACGAGTGGTATTCCTAATGCCACCGCAAATGGAAGGTTGAAGACGGCATGCATCGGGTAGCCGAGTGCGAGTGACATTCCGGTGTCGAGAACAAACCACAGGGAAAGCGATCGCACAAGGATGGTCCACGCCCAAGTCGATTTCTCCTTCAGTGGACCGCGAACAATCTGGATCATGAGAAACGTCCAACCGGCCATGACGGCACCAAGAACCATGTAGGGGAGTCGCAGGTAGTCCCGAACAGCGTTGGTGTCGATCGACTCTTCCGGACCGAAACCGAACCACGAGAAGAGTGAGCCAGCCGTTGCCCCAGCAATGACGAGAAGCAGCGAGTAGCCAAGGACGAGAAAAAGAACTGCTTCCAGCCATGTGATGTATCTCTGCCGAGAGTCAGACATAGGCACACCTTAGTGATGGCGTGGCTAGAGGGCTCTGAGAACAGTGGCGAGCAAACAGGTTTCAAAAACCAACGATGGCGCGCCGCCGTTCGGTCATACAACGACGTGTTTCCAATTACGCCGAATGGTCTCGTTCGCGCCAGCGGTGCGGCCGTCACAGACCTTTAGTGCATCTGAACGCCTAGGCGAGTATCAGCAGTATCGCCATTACGCCTTCGATGAGGAGGCCTGCGATGTTTTCCTTTGTTCGTGATTTGTCGATGACGAAGGAAATTGCACGTGCAACAAATGCCCCAGCCCACGCTGCTCCGAGCACGAGCGCGGCGTCACTGTTGCCGATGAGCGCGACGGCAGTTCCCGCCCCGATAAAGAGTCCACCGTAAGTGGCTCGCACCTCTGATGTTCCAAGCCGTCCTGGAATCTGAAGACCGATCGTCTTGCTGACTTGCTTAGGCCAGATGAGCCCGAGAAATCCAGCGATTATTGAAACAGCGGCACCGATGTAACCCGTCGTATTCACTTGTTGATTCTCCCACAAAGGTTCTTCGACCTGTACAAGTCGTTCAGTGGTCGTGCAGGTTCACGAGCTCAGATTTGGTGTGTCGCCCTTTGGTCACACAACTCAGCTGCGAATCCATTTCGACTCTGATCTGTTGCGGTAAGACGAAGTGTGGGCGGCGGCAGGGACGTGGAACGACGTGTTTCCAATTGCGCCGAACGATCTCGTTCGCGCCAGCGTCGCTGTGGTCATCGACCTGAAACGCGCCTGACAGAATGTCCGTCATGAAGTTGAACAAGCGTGCCGTACGGTTGATTCAATGAGCGACAACATCATCCCTGACAACAAGAACTGGACCTGGGTTCTTGAACGACAGTGCGGAGTGTGCGGCTTTGATGCGTCGATGTTTGACCCGACTCGCACCGCGGAAGCACTGCGCGATCAAGTTCGCCGCTGGGAATCAGTCCTTGAACGAGAAGATGTCAAGGCGAGACCTCGGCCCGGCGTTTGGTCACCACTCGAATACGGCTGTCACGTGCGAGATGTGTTTCGAAAGTTTGATGAACGACTGAAACTGATGATTGAGACCGTGGACCCTGCGTTCGACAATTGGGACCAGGATGCCACAGCGATCGAGGATCGATACGACCTACAGGATCCTGCAAAAGTGGCCGAAGAACTCGCTGTGGGAGGGTTCTCACTCGCTGCACGTTTCGAGGCGGTGAAGCAGAACCAATGGACGCGCTGTGGAATCCGCAGTGACGGCTCGGTGTTCACGGTTGATTCCATTGCCAAGTACCTGATGCATGATCCCGTCCACCACCTTTGGGATGTGGGTGCAGAGGTGCCCCGATACTGACGCCAGGTCTCGGGTTTCAGAACCCAACAGCGGCGCAGTGGCGACCGATCTCAAGCGCTGAGTCTGGGTCGATATTTCAGGCGGTGGCAATGATCGAGAGAGCCGTTGCAATCGTGAGGTTGATTGCTGCACTTCGATCTTTGCCTTTTCGCTGACGCAGGATCACGTCGTGCACCGAAGCATCAATGGTGGCAACGACCATTCGAGAGACGAGCATTCGTCGCTGTGCGTCATCGATTCGGTTTTCCAAGAAGTGTGAAGTTGCATCCACAAGTTGAGTTCTCGCCCGGTCAAGTTCGAGGTTGATTTCGTGAGTGCGCGGTGCGTGGTGCATGACGAGGAGATGTAGTTCATCGAGATTGTGCTGCTCGACGAGGAAGTTGACGACACTTCGGAGGACGACAGATAAGTCGGTCTCCGTGTTCAATCCGCCTATGAGATCGGCTAGTCCGACGGTGGTGGATTCGATGTGCTGTTTCGTGAGCGCAACGAGGAGTGCGTCCTTGTTCGGGAAATACTGGTAGAGCGAGCCGACCGAAACCCCTGCTTCGTCTGCGATGTCATTGGTGGTGGCCTTTGCGTAGCCGTGCTCTTGAAAAATGTGAGCCGCTGCATCGAGGATGCGTTCGACGGTGCGCCGAGACCGCTCTTGGCGGGCATGTTTGCGGGGTGAAACTGGAGAGTCGGTCATCGGGGCGAATACAGAAAATGCGAGTGGACAAACCTGAGGTTTGCTCGCATTCTAGGTGTCGTGCAAATCGTCGAACGTTCAACGTTGCTTGAGGCGTCAGCCGACGCGATCTGGGCTGCAGTCAAGACTCCCTCTGCATTTCGATTCGTCACTCGCAGACTTCTGGTGATGCCGGTGATCCGTAGTCGATCGGGTGAGTGGCGCGAGGGTGAGACTGTGGTCGGGTGGGTTTTCCTGTTCGGATTTCTGCCGTTCTCGCGTCACCATTTGCACATCGCTCGTATCGATGATTCGACCCGCACCCTGAGCAGCCGTGAATTTGGGGGATTGATTGCGATGTGGAACCACGACATCGAAGTGGTTCCGGTCGACTCAATGACCTGTCGCTATAGGGATCGCATCGAGATCGAGGCTGGATTCCTGACACCTGCTATTGCCGTGTACGCCAGATGGTTCTACCGAATGCGGCAACGCCGTTGGAGAGCTCTAGCGAGAGGATTGAACAAATGAAGAGAATGACTAATGAGATACGAGACCGAATCAGCTCAAACCTTGCCGATGCCCGGGTGTCTCGCCGACATGGTGAATGGGGACGATGCTGGGGACTGCTCGAAGACGCGCACGTGCTCAGTCAGCCGTGGGCCATTCCGCACATTCGAGTGCATGCTGCGATGCTCGTAGCCGGATGGAAGACAAGAGATGTCGTCGAGGTGCGCGGTCAGGTGCTGCGACTTTTGGTGGGCGGCCCAGCATCTGCGATCGGCAGGTATCCAGTTGGAAACACTGGCCGCGCGCGAGTCTCCGCAATACAGCCGATGCCCGTCAGAACTGATCTAGCAACGATGCTCGAGGAAGCAGGACAGCGAACAGGGTCGCTCACGCGAGTGGATTTGTAAGTCGTCGAAAGGCGGACCTAGGCGAGAGGCACCAAGAAGACGAACATCACGAGGTCTGCAGTTCCGCTCACGGCGACGTGATTGCTCCATGACTTGTCAACCAGGACCGACAGAAGGCGTCCAACAAAGGATCCAAGCCATGCGATACCGAGCACCATGGCGACCGTCTCGGATTGTGTCGCGAGCACTGCAATCGCAATAGCGGCCATCGCACCGTACGTCGCTCTCATCTCGGACATCGCAATGGGTGTGTCGATTCGAAGCCCAAACGCTCCTTGTCGGGTCACTCGATCGGGATACAAGAGCCCGTACGAGCACATGCCTGCAGTTGCAATTGCAGCGAGAAGGGCGAAGATGCTCATGTCATTTCTCCTCGAGAGATTGTTTGGCGATGAGTACGAGACTAGGCAAGGACGGCAACGCCCAGACGGCGACAAATGAGAGAGTGACAGCTAGAGAGGTCCAATCGGAATTGCCAAAAAGGCGTGTTGACTCCGTGATCGAGATGTCAAGAGCAATCGCCACTGCCACGATGAGAGACACCACGAAACCGAGAAGTCGGTATGCCTCGTGGTATGCAGCATTTCGTATTGCCAACAATCGTTCGTCGAGCAACTCATCGGGGGCATCTGCAATCACACGTGCTGATGCACGGGCTGCCCACCACGTCAGCATCGGAAGAAGGCCCCACCAAGACAGATGACTGTTGGAGAGGCTCAAACCACCGGGCAGATCAAATCCGCCATAGATGACGAGTGCCCACGCGAGAACATTGGCACTGATGATGAGGCGACGCGCTCTCACGGTCATCAACCAGCGGTACCTTTCTGCATATGCCGGCGAGAGTGCCCGTTCGACTTCGGCGCGACTGGCACCTGAAGTGCCGGCAGTCCAGAAGTATTCCTTCTTTCCTGACTTGTCGTATGGCCCCGGCCACCCGACGATGCGAAGGAATCGATGGTCGTCATATTTGCGCCAGATCCATACAGCCCTAATCAAGAACATGACAACGAGTGAGACGAGAATGCCTTGCGTGCTCGGGAACCAACTCATGACGATGAGACCTTCTTCTTGGTGAATGGCTGCAGAGAAAAGATCTCGTGAACATCGGTGTGCAAGATCTTGGCGAGCGTGAGTGCGAGTGAAAGACTTGGGCTGTACTCACCTCGCTCGATGTAGCCGATCGTCTGGTAGTGGACGTCTGCTCCATATGCGAGCTCGGTCCGACTCAGCCCTTGTGCTTCGCGCACTTCTTCGAGTCGATTGAAAACTGGTGTTTCGTCTTTAGGTTTACGGCCCATGATGCGTAGTATAAATGCTATGTAGCAATAATGCAACAGTTTGCTCTACGATCCGCTCATGGCAGATCGTGAGGAAACTGCTCGGGTGGTTCGGGCTTATGCCGAGGCCTGGCTCGCTTCGGATCTCGACAAGGTATTGAGCTCGTATCACGACGACATCGAGTTGCACTACATGGGCACGAGCCAACTTGCTGGCACCCACAAGGGTCGGGACGCAGCCTTTGCAGCGCTCGGTCAAGCATCCGTAAGGACTGCTCGGAAACTGGTTGCAGTCGAGGACGTGCTCGTGGGGGAAACGCTTGGTGCGCTCATTGCGATCGAAGACCTCGGTGATCCGCCGCGTCGAACCCGACGCGTGCTGCTCTACCGAGTGCAGGACGAAAAGCTTCGTGAGTGCTGGCTGTTCGACGAGGATCAACGCTTCATCGACGGGCTGTGGTCCAAGGAGGGATGAACGATGCTGGAGATGCGCTCGACATGTGAACGTTGCTCTGGTTCGCTCCTCGAGACTGGAGCCGCGCTCATTTGCAGTTTCGAATGCACTTTTTGTGTGGACTGCGGAAGCGAAATGCAGAACCGTTGCCCAAACTGCGGCGGCGAACTGGTTGCTCGTCCGCGACGCGGCGGAACCTGAGTCCGACGAGGGGCGCCGGCTCGGGGGGCGTAGTAGAAACTTGACATTGTCAATGTGATTCCTTACCGTTCGGAGAGATGGTGTCAACGACACCCGAGGCGAGGAGAACCCCATGACTGACGCAAGCCGCTGGATGATCGCTATCGCATTCATCTCCCTTCCCACGATCGCCTTCGGCGGAACGTTCCTCTTGTCGATCCTTCGTCGCCAGGCCGGTACCGAGAAGATCACGGCCGAGCAGACCAGTTACTTCCGTGCCGGCCACGCCCACGCGGGTGTGCTCGTCGTCCTCGGAATCATCGGCCAGCTCGTTCTCGACCAATCACGCTTCGGCGACGGAGTGGTGTGGGCGCTTCGTATCGGCTTGTTCGTCTCGCCACTGTTGATCTCTGGTGGTTTCTTCGGTGGTGCACCTCGCACTGCTGGTGGCTCCACCACGTCTCTCATTCGCCTCGTTCCGATCGGTGCAGTAGTGCTGGGGCTGTCGACACTCGGCGTCGGCATCGGGCTGGTGATTCCCGAGTAGTCCCATCACGGCGAGGCCTAGTCGCCGTACCATGCAGTTCAATGTCCATCGAGTATCGACCGCTGAGAGATACCGACTACGACCTGCTCGCGGAGTTGTTCACCGAGTCGGAAATCGCGGATGGCAATCCGATTCGCCAGGTGGGAGAAGAACTTCGGGAGGAATTCGAGTCGCTTCCCGTTGATCTGCAGAACCACACCCTTTCGGCGTGGCAGGGCGACCAACTAGTGGGTGTGACTTACGCCTACCACCTTCGGTCGGACGAGCGGCAAGAGTGCTGCTACGTGTTCGGAGCGGTTCATCCTTCGTTTCGTGGTCTTGGTGTCGGACGTCATGTACTTCGCCATGGATTGGATACTGCCGAACGATTGTTGGAGGAATCGACCAGCGCTGTTCCGAAGGTGATTCGTGCTGAGGTGTCTCACACCAACATCTCGGCGATGCGCTTGATGGAGCGTGAAGGGCTCCAGCGGGTTCGTTACTTCGCCGATCTCCATCGACCTCTTGGAGCGATTTCAGAATCAGTGCCGTCTACCGAATTCGTCGTTGTGCCATGGGACGATGCTCGCTCGGAAGAAATCCGGAAGGTGAAGAATCTGGCGTTTCGTGATCATTGGGGCACGGTGCCGATGTCGCCCGAGCGATGGAAAACGCACACGACAGGTTTCGGCTCGTGGCTCGAGCGCTCGTTCATGGCCGTTTCTCCCGATGGCGAGATCGTCGGCTACCTCTTGTCCCACAGGTACGAAAACGACGATGAACTGCTGGGGGCAAAGTACGCGTGGGTCGACAACATCGGCACGCTTGCCGAGTGGCGGGGCAGAGGGGTGGCGACACAACTCCTGCTCTCTGCAATGCATGCCTATCGCGAAGCAGAGATGGAAGTTGCCGCAATCAACGTCGATTCGGACAATCCCACAGGTGCTTATCGCTTGTACGAATCGCTCGGATTTCGTCCATGGCGACGAAGGGTGATGTACCAACGCGAGGTTGACTGACGCGGAACAAAGTCATCGATTGAGTGTTGTCCGTTTCGTTGATGGCGAACTCGAAAACAGGCGATAGGTCGAGTAGTGCTGTGATCGAGAACTTTCAATTGGTGAACTTCGCATACTTGCGTTGAGCTGCTTGCTTCGACACGCCGAGCATCGTGCCGATTTGGGTCCAGGATCTTCCATTGCGACGTGCAATGCAAATGGCTTCGGCGAGAGCCCTATCCAGAACATCCCGGCGTTGGGCGTACTGCGCGATTGCCTTCAACTCATCGGTGTTGATCTCTACGAGATCAGCTGCCTCGACCCGATTGGCCCAAACACCGAGAGCTCTAGCTTTTCTTGCGTGCTTCGAATTCATCGTTGCCACCAACCTTTCAAAAACTTCGACCTTGCGTACATGGCATGAATGATGGCAATGCCATCAGCGTCTGTGATGATGCCGACTTCGAGCGGGTTGCCTTCTTGTGATGGCCCGATGAACATTGCAACTTCAGGATCGTCCGTCTCGAAAGCCTTCCAGTGATGTCGAATGGCGTGGAGCATGTCATCGTCGGAGACACCGTGTTTGCGTGCCGACGGTTCGATTTCCATGGCCTGCTGATGTGTGCAAGACAGGAGACGTCAACATGTGTTGACGATACCAAAAGGAGGAGCCACCGCCTGCAGCGGTTGGAGAACCGGGCGAGACGTGTGAAACATGAGCGTCTCCCTTCAATGAGCCAAGCTGGATTTGTCATTACATGACAGTGTCAAGCAGGGCAAAGATGGCGAGGCCTCCTAGTACGGGTTAGATGCCATCGCGATCATCGAGCCGCAAGACGGTGGGATCCACGTGCCACGAGCCAGGCGCCGGTGGCAAGGAACCACAGTTGCGCAATGGTGACCGTGATGGTGAGCAGCGGACCTGGGTCGACTCCGAGCAACTCGATCGATCCGATGGCCAGTGCGATGGCAGAAATAACACTCCACACGCCGATCCAACGTGGGATCGCACTCGAGCGCAGCAGACCGATGGAGAGGAGACCAATCGAGATGGCGGCGAAGAGTCCGACACCGAGTGCTTCACCGATCGTGCCGCCGAAGGAGTTGAGCGTGTCGTAGATCCGTTCGATCGCGAATCGTTGGCTCTCGTCTGCGGCAGACGAATAGGCGTCGGCAAGTTCGGGCATCGGCGCGAGCCAACGGATGATTCCGATACTGCGCGCCACCACCGATGCGATGGCGAATCCCACCACCAGTCGGCGGATTCCTTTCGCTATGTCACCCTCCACGAGGCGGGCGAGCATGGTGACCGTCACGGCGAACAACACCGAGTACAGCAGGTACGCCGCATATCCGAAACGAACCGCACCTTCGTTTTCGGCGAGTCTTGGTAACGCGATAGACGCTGGATCAGAGAGGCTTCCCGGCCACTCAATGGCTGCGCCAAGCACGAAGGTGGGTACGAAGATCAGCAACCCTTGCGTGATCGACGCCCAACCAGCACCACGCACGGGAGGTAGGTCGGGAGAGGTGGTGGTCATGATGGTTGGTCCTTTCGTTTGTCGGGTTGTCAGTGGTTCAGTGATGCGATCGTGGTGGCAATGGCGTTGGCATGAGGCGTGACCTTGAACGGCCCGAATGCGTTGGTGAATTTCGTGCTATCGACGACGAACGGATCGGTCCACTGGTACATGCACTCGACACTCTCCTTCGCTGCCTTGGAGAAGAGCCCGCCAATTCGCATGGCGAACTCGCTCATTGACGCGGTCTTCACGGACGTCTCCAGACACTGGTTGATGAGTGTCATGAACTCGTTGCCGTTGATCGCTTGCGCAGCGGGAACGTGCCAAACCTGCCCATCAGCGGCGTCGTGGTCGGCAAGGACGATCAGACCGCGTGCAGCATCTGGGAGGAAATGCAAAGTCTTTGGTGCCGTGGTGGAGCCGGGCCACCGCATCGTCTTGCCCTTCACTGCGGGATTGAACACGAGAGCGGCAAGCGTGCTGTTCGGACCGTGTGGTCCGTAGTAGTCGGACATCCGACCGATCGCCACGCGTGCTGCGCCCGACTGGTGGGCGTCGAGCAGTTGCTGTTCCATTCGTGCTCGAGCCACACCCTTGCGACCGGTTGCAGCACGCGGCAGATTTTCGACGAGAGGCCCGCGAACTGGACCGTACATGTAGAGGTTGTCGGCCATCACCAACTT
>JBDKEO010000133.1:0-6090 GCA_039795205.1 Actinomycetota bacterium | reverse complement strand
CCACGACGCTTGATCTCGACGGCGACGGTGCGTCCGTCTGCTGCTCGACACAGCAAGTCCACCGGCCCCACTGCGGTGGGGAACTCCCGGCGGATGAGGGTCAGTCCGTCCTCGATCATGTTCGGCGCGCCTGCCAACAACTCCTGCAGGTGCGCTTCTACGCCGTCCTTCATCAGGCCGGGATCCGTGCCGAGGTCGTGCGACGAGTCGCTCAACACTTCGTGGAGGAAGATGGTCAACGTCTCGCCCTTTGGGTTGGTGATGACCCAGCGGTCTTCGTGCTCCTGCAAGACGTTGGGTGCGTTCATCCAGTTGAGTGGCTTGTATGCCCCGCCGTCGGCGTGGATGGCGACACAGCCGTCCTGTTTCACCATGATCAAACGTGTCGCCTCGGGCAACGCGGCATTCAACCGACCTTCATAGGAGACGCTGCAGCGCGCCACCACCAGTCTCATTGCCCAGAACCCCTCGACATGGGGAGAAAAGTTAGATCAACGACCGACGTGTTCGCGCATGCGCTTCTGGATGAGCTCCCGGCGCTTCTGCAAATCGCGGTAAGTCATCGAGTTGGTGCTGGCGTCCACGCCGAATCCGGCCTTCACACTGTCGAGGTTGATCTCGACGGTGGTGTGGTCGATTCCGAGTTCGCGACCAAGACGCTCGCCGTGGCGCTCCGCGAACAACATCGAAATGTTGGCGATCTCGGCCAACAGATCGAGGTCGGGTGCGAGACGGGCGATCGCGCCGTCGAGGAACACCATGTTCTTGACGTAGAGCATCAGTTCCTTGGGCATGCGCGCGCCGTAGCCGAGCATCGCCTTCACGACACGTTGCACTTCCTGCACCAACTCTTCGCCCGACAAGGTGGTGGGGTCGATCACGGGCGCGCCGAGATTGAGGTCCTTGATCACGGCCTGGATGTCGGTGTCCATCGGCAACGCACCGAGGTCGCGCAGCGCTTCCACTTGCCCCGTCACGTTGTTGGTGGTGGCATTCAACATCAATCGGAGGAAAGCCATGCGACGCGGTCCGGTGAGGCGACCGACGATGCCGAAGTCGAGCAGCGCGGTCTTGCCGTCCTCCTGAACGAAGAGGTTCCCGCCGTGCAGGTCGCCGTGGAAGACGCCGTGGATCATCGCGCCTTCCATGAACGCGATCATTCCGGTGCGGATCACGGCCTCGGTATCGATACCGGCTTCCTTCATGCCGACCACGTCGTCGAACTTGAACCCGCGGAGTCGTTGCATCACGAGCACTCGTCGGGTGACGAGCGTGGGGTGTGGGCGTGGAATCACGTAGCCGTCTTGCTTGAGTTCCTTCAACACCTTGGCGACGTCGAGCATGTTGCTCGCTTCGATCCGGAAGTCGAGTTCCTCGACGATGGTCTCGGCGAACAACTCCACGAGTGCCGGCGGGTTGGCGAGTGCCGACACCTTGATTCGTCCGACGAGGTGGGGGGCGAGCCATGCCATCACACGCAGGTCCTTGCGCACCAACTTGGAGACGACCGGTCGTTGCACCTTCACGACCACTTCTTCACCGGTGCGCAGCGTGGCCACATGCACCTGGGCGATCGATGCGGCGGCGAGAGGTGAGCGATCGAAGGTGGTGAAAGTGTGCTCGAGGGATGCGCCCGTCTCCTCTTCGATCACACGTCGAACGTCGTCGAAGGGAATCGGCGGAACCTGATCGCGGCACTTCTTGAATTCGTCGACCAACTCGGCGGGGAAGAGGCCTTCGCCACTGGAAATGATTTGCGCGAGCTTGATGTAGGTGGAACCGAGGCGCTCGATGGCCTTGCGCATCCGCAACGAGAGGTAGGCGCGTGATGCGCTCGCGTCAGCGAAGCGACGGGTGCGCTTCTTCAACCACCACGGGAGGATCGCCTTGCCGAGTACCCAGACCACCTCGACGAGGCGAGCAACGGGTGGAGTCTTGGAGGCCTTGGTGAGGACAGGAACTTCGCGCCGAGCATCGTCGCGAAGTGACGGTGCAATCTTGCGCCAGCCGATCTCCTCCTCGCTCACTACCCATTGGCCGTGAAGATCGAACGCCGCCCACTCACAGTCGAGCGGAGAGTCGTGCGTCGAGGAAGGTGAAGGGGGGTTCACACCCCAATTGTGCCGTGACCGAGCGCCTCGAGGACTGGTCGAGCCAGATGTTGGCGACAAATAATCAGGTCAGGGAGCCATGAATCCCGTTGGTTGTAGACGAGTTCCGAACCGTTGATTCGGCTGGTGTGCAGACCCGCGGCGCGTGCCACGCCAACCGGTGCGGCCGAATCCCACTGATGTTGCCCGCCTGAGTGCACGTAGATGTCTGCCTCACCGAGCACGACTGCCATGGCCTTCGCTCCTGCCGAACCCATGCGGATCACGTCGCACTCCAGCCGCTCAGCAACACGGATCACGTCGAGTGAGGCTCTGCTGCGCGATACGACGAGTCGGGGCCGACCGTCGTACGCAGCGGGCGGGTGCGGTGGAGGATCCATCGTCAGTGTGAGCTCGAGGGCGGGCAGACTCACGGCTGCCGCGGTCAGTCGCCCGCCAGAGTCGGTGCGCTCCCACAGCGCAATGTGCACGGCCCAATCGACGCGATCGAACTCGCTGTATTCCTGGGTGCCGTCGAGCGGATCGATGATCCATACGCGATCTGCGCTCGAACGACGAGGATCGTCGACCGCCTCTTCCGAGAGCATCGCATCGTCGGGTCGGTGTTCGGCCAGTGTCTCGTCGATGAAACGTTGCGCGGCAGCGTCGCCCACGTCCTTGGCGAACCACTCCGAAGCGCCGTCGTGGTAGAGACGCTGGCGAACGTCGAGCAGGCGCTTGCCGGTTTCGACCGCGAGAAAACGCGCGAGTTCAGCGTCGTTCACGAAGCGCTACGACCGAGATCGATCGAGTCGCGCACCAACGCCCGAAGTTCCGCCTCATCGGCTCCCTTGTCGCGCATCTCGGCGATACGTCGTTCGATCCGCTCGGCCTTGGCGTCGTCGAACACGTCGAGTCGTCGCTTGTTCGCCACCGTCGATGCGGTCATCAGGATCAATGCCGAGATCGCAGTCGTGAGACCGATGGTGGTGACGATTCCGACGTTGTTGCCGTTGATCGACGTGATGATCATTCCGGCGATGCCAGAAACGAACACGACGATGCAGACGATTCTGATCACGCGCAGCGACATCGTGTGGTCTCCGTCTACTTCCTCGACAGCGGCTTGTACTTGATGCGCCGCGGCTGGTCTGCGGCAGCACCCAGTTCCTTCTTTCGCCACGCTTCGTAGTCGGTGAAGTTGCCCTCGAACCAGCGGACTTGGCTGTCACCCTCGAATGCGAGCACGTGAGTGGCGATGCGATCGAGGAACCAGCGGTCGTGGCTGATCACGACTGCACAGCCGGGAAACGATTCGAGACCGGTTTCGAGTGCGCGCAACGTGTCGACGTCGAGGTCGTTCGTCGGCTCGTCGAGGAGCAGCACGTTGCCAGCGTTCTTCAGCAGTTTGGCGAGATGCACGCGGTTGCGTTCGCCACCGGAGAGGTCGCCCACTCGCTTCTGTTGATCGCTGCCCTTGAAGTTGAAGCTGGCGACGTAGGCGCGGCCGTGGATCTCGCGACCGCCCACCTTGATTGTGTCGGCGCCACCGGTGATCTCTTCGTAGACCGTCGAGTCATCGTCGAGCGTGTCACGGCTCTGATCGACGTAACTCATCTGCACGGTGTCGCCCACGGTGATCGTGCCGGAGTCCGGCTTCTCCTGACCAGTCAACATGCGGAACAAGGTCGTCTTACCCGCGCCGTTCGGTCCGATGATGCCGACGATTCCCGCGGGAGGGAGTGAGAAGGACAAGTCTTCGATCAAGAGACGGTCGCCGTAACCCTTCGACAGGTTCTGCACTTCGATGACCTGGTCGCCGAGTCGCTGACCGGCAGGTATCGCGATCTCCAACTTGTCGGGACCGCGCTCCGCCGCTTGTGCTTCGGCGTGCAACTTCTCGTATGCGGCGAGACGCGCCTTGCCTTTCGATTGACGGGCCTTCGGTGCCATCCGCACCCAATCGAGTTCGCGCTGCAATGCACGCTTGCGAGCTTCATTCGCCTTCTCTTCGCGCCCGAGTCGCTCTTGCTTCTGCTCCAGCCAACTCGTGTAGTTGCCCTCGAATGGAATGCCGCGACCTCGGTCGAGTTCCAAGATCCACTTCGCCACGTTGTCGAGGAAGTAGCGGTCGTGGGTGATCGCAACCACGGTGCCGGGGTATTCCTGGAGGAAGCGTTCGAGCCAGTCGACGCTTTCCGCGTCGAGGTGGTTCGTCGGTTCGTCGAGCAACAACAGGTCGGGTCGCGAGAGCAACAGGCGGCACAATGCCACGCGTCGGCGTTCTCCGCCAGAGAGTTTCGTCACGTCAGAATCGTTGGGCGGACAACGCAACGCATCCATCGCGATCTCGACGTTGCGCTCCAGACTCCACGCGTCCGCCGCCTGAATCTTTGCTTCAAGATCTGCTTGTAGCGCGCCCACTTTGTCGAAGTCGGCATCGGGGTCGCCCCACATCGCAGTGACTTCCTCGTAGCGGGCGAGTAGGTCACGAATCGGTGCAACACCGTCCATCACGTTGCCGAGGACATCCTTTGAAGGATCGAGCTGTGGCTCTTGTTCGAGCAATCCGACGGTGAAGCCGGGTGTGAGCCGCGCTTCGCCGGTGAAGCCGTCGTCCTTGCCCGCCATGATGCGCAACAGGCTCGACTTGCCGCTTCCGTTGGATCCGATCACGCCGATCTTGGCGCCGGGGTAGAACGACAACGAAATGTCCTCGAGCACCGTGCGATCCGGTGGATAGAAGCGCGCGAGCTTGTAACACGTATAGATGAATTCAGCGGCCATGTGGTCTTCAAACCTAGTGCTGGCAACGCTGAGCGGGCAGGCGAAAGGCGCAAGCGGCATGTAGGGCACTGGTAATTTGGGTTGGCCGCGCCCATCGGCGCGTACCACTCAGTCCAAAGGGGATGACCGTTATGGAATTGTTCGCTAGCCGCGACATTTTGCTCGGATTCGGTTTCAGGTGGCTCCACATTCTCGTGGGTATCGCTTGGATCGGTCTGCTCTACTACTTCAACCTGGTGCAGGTACCCGGCCTCGCCGCTTACGGCGACGAGGGCAAGGCCCGCAACATCACGATCGACAAGATCGCTCGTCGTGCTCTGTGGTGGTTCCGTTGGGCAGCCATTGCCACGCTCGGCACGGGTCTGTTGATCACGGGTCAGACGAACTACTGGCAGAACTTCATGGGCGAAGGCTCCACGTCGGGGATCGGTCACAACGTGGCGATCAGCGTCGGCATGGTGCTCGGCACATTGATGGCCGCCAACGTGTGGATGATCATCTGGAAGAACCAGCGCGTCGTGTTGGCCAACGCCGTCAACGTGCTCGGTGGCGCCGAGGCCGATCCGAGCGCTGCGACCGCTGGTCGTCGTGCGCTTCTTGCATCGCGTCAGAACATGATCTTCTCCGTTTCGATGTTGTGGTTCATGGTCGGTGCGGCGCACTTCTACAGCGGCGCATTTGCGGAAGCGACTTCGTCGGACGCATGGACGTTCTTCGCGATTGCGATGGCCATCACCGCGTTGTTCCAATTGAACGCCCTCGGCTTGTTCGGTGGAATCAAGGCGGGCAACAAGATGTTGTGGGTCTACGAGAGCCACAAGAATGCGCTCATCACGAGCGGCATCCTGTGGTTGGTCATGTGGATCCTCTCCGAGGTCCTGCTCGGCTGATCGCTCTACGAATGTGAAAGAGGCGGGCCGTCGGCCCGCCTCTTTTCATTTTCGCGATGACTTCGTCGTTACTCGACGATCAGTTCCGACTTCATGTTCTGGTGACCGGGGACGGTGCAGAAGATCGAGTAAGTGCCTGGTTCGAGATTGATGGTTCCGCTGTCGACGTCGCCCTTGCGGTTGATCTCCAACTCGAAACCAGGGATGATCGTCTCGCCTTCGATGACGACGAGCGTGTGTCGGATCGTGTCGTCGTTGACGAGTGCCACGTTGATTTCACCGGCGGGCGCGGTGTAACTGGTTTGGTCCCAGCGCAAGCCCGA
>JBDKEO010000045.1:0-13793 GCA_039795205.1 Actinomycetota bacterium | reverse complement strand
CGACGTCGCTGCGAGTCAACTCACGGACACTCGACTTGCCGAGTGCAAGTAGCGCGGAGTCCATGCCGCCACGAATCACATCGAGCACGTTCTCCACTCCGGCTTGGCCATTCGCTGCGAGACCCCACAAGTACGCACGTCCGATCATTACTGCCTTCGCGCCAACTGCAAGCGCCTTTACGACGTCGCTACCGCGACGCACTCCGCCATCCATCACGACGTCGATCTGACCACCCACTGCATCGACGATTGCGGGCAATGCGCGAATTGGTGCGGGAGTGCCATCCAGGTTGTTCCCGCCGTGGTTCGACACGGACAAAGCAGTTGCGCCCAAGTCGACCACGCGAAGGGCATCGTCAACCCTGCTCACACCCTTGATCATGAACGGACCGTTCCACTGACTGCGCAACCACGCCACGTCGTCCCATGACGGCGGCGGTGTCTGCATCCACTCGTAGTACGCACCGAAGAACGTAGGGGCTTTGCCTCCAGGTGGCGCCATGTTCGGTGCAGTGAGATCAGGAAGTCGGCCAGTGCGTGCGAACGACCACAACCACCGTGGCCGAGCCAGTACCTCGGGAGCAAGTTTGAACGCGGCCTTCAGATCCACTCTCTCGGGAATCCACGGACTTCCCCAGTCGCGTCCATTGGAGAACGACCAGTCGAGCGTGAGGATGATCCCTTTCGCTCCCGCATTCTTCGCGCGTTCGAGTCGCTGCAGTTGCGTGTCGCGATCGCCGCTCCAATACATCTGGAACAACGTCTTGTCGTTTGCTTGAGCAATCGCTTCCAGCGGCTTGCTGGCGAATGACGACAACCCCATGGCGATTCCTCGATTGGCTGCCGCCCTGGCCACCGCGAGTTCGCCATCGGGGTGAACGGCCTGCACTCCGGTCGGCGAGATGAGAACTGGCATCGCCAGGTCGATCCCCATGACCGAGGTGGCGAGATCTCGAGATGGTGACAATCCCGCTACATGAGGGGCGAATTCGAGGATGTCAAATGACTCGGTGTTGGATCGCATCGACAGCCCCTTTTCGGACCCGGCGATCAGCGCCCCGTACACCGATTTGGGTAGGCGCTTCTTGGCGCGCGCCTGAGCGATGGCAACCGTTTCGAACCACGCGTTGGCCATTCCCAAAACTCTACCGATGACCGCTCTTCATCGTCCGCCCGGAGGCAGTCCAGCGAAGGTCCTCGGGTAGAGTTCGTTCACCATGCGGGGGGTACACGGAGCGCGCCGATCGGCCATTGCGCGATTGATTTTCGCCTGCGGTATTGCTCTCTCACTCGTCTCTTTCGGCGGAAGCGCTCATGCCGCCACGGACGAGGACGACACGCGTCCGGAAGTGATCGTCGGCGCAGTTCGCGATCAGTACAAGGACGACGCAGGCAAGAAAATCGTGGAGAACGTACCCGGCGTGGAAGTGATCATCTCCGTCGAAGGCGGCGCAGAAGTCACCCGTTTGACCACCGACGACAAGGGCGAGTTTCGCACCGAAGTTCCAGATCCAGGCAACTACGTGTTGGAGATCAACCCCGCCACCGTGCCCGACGGCATGGAGATCGTCGACACGACCAAAACCCCTCGCACCATCACGGTGAATCCTGAGTCACAGACGACGGCAATCTTCTTCCTTGGCGCCAACACGACGAAGTCCGTGTCGCGGTGGGAACTGCTCCCCCAGGCTCTGTTCAACGGCATCAAGTTGGCTGCGATCATCGCGATCTGTGCGATCGGTCTTGCCCTCGTCTATGCCACCACGGGGCTCTCCAACTTCGCGCATGGTGAGACGGTCACGTTTGGTGCCTTCGCCGCGTGGACGTTGAACGTGAAGATGGGTGTGCCCTTCCTGCTGAGCGCGCTCATCGCGGTCCCACTCACCGCGGCCGCGTCGGTTGGCATGGAACGCGGAATCTGGAAACCAATGCGTAGACGTCGGAGTTCGCTCACCTCGATGATGATCGTGTCGATCGGTCTCGCCCTTGCCGTTCGCTACATCTTCCAGTTCTTCTATGGAGCCCGCTACACCAACTACTCGGCATTCGGTCGTCAACAAACCATCGACTTCGGTCCGTTCAACGCCACACCGCGCACGTTGTGGGTCATTGCAATCTGCATCGTGCTCTCCGTGTTGGTGAGCGCTTGGCTCCTCTACACACGTCAGGGCCGCGCCATTCGAGCCGTTGCCGACAACCCCTCCCTTGCCTCATCCACCGGCATCAACTCTGACTACGTGATCGCCTATGTCTGGTTGGTTGGTGGAGCGCTCGCAGGAATCGGCGGCATCCTCTACGGTCTCGACATTGGTGTGCAATGGGACATGGGTTTCCGCCTGTTGTTGCTGATCTTTGCGGCCGTCACCTTGGGCGGCTTGGGCAATCCGTTCGGGGCAATCCTCGGCAGCTTCGTGATCGGCATCTTCGTCGAGTTGTGGGCCTGGTTGCTGCCAGCAGCAACCGAATTGAAGACGATCGGCGCCATGCTCATCCTGATCATCGTGTTGTTGGTGCGGCCGCAAGGTTTGCTCGGTAGCCCGGAGCGTGCGGGATGAACTGGGAACTGATTTTCTCCAACGCCGTATACGTGGCGCTCTCGTCCAGTGCCGCCGCTTACGCGCTGATTGCCATCGGCATCAACGTGCACATCGGATATACGGGACTGTTGAACTTCGGTCAGGCCGGCTTTGCCGCCGCCGGCGCCTACGGCATGGCAATTCCGATCGCCACCTTCGGTTGGCACTGGACGGCAGCCATCGCCTCATCGATCTTCTTCGCCATCCTTCTCGCGCTCTTCCTCGGTGCCCCGACACTTCGAATGCGCTCGGATTATCTGGCAATCGTCACGATCGCCGCTGCAGAAATCATCCGAATCTCGATGATGAGCGTGCGCTTCACCTGGTTCACCGGCGGCACCGATGGCAAGAAGGGTTTCGCCGGCTATCTCGTCGACTCCAATCCCTTCGGAGACAGACGTTTCCAATTCTTCGCCCAGTCGGTGAACGGCTACTCGCTCTACATCACGATCATCGGGTGGATCCTCGTAGCAATCTTCGGATCGCTCGTCTACTTCATGATGCGCGGTCCATGGGGGCGCGCATTGCGTGGTATTCGCGAGGACGAGACGGCCGTGCGCAGTCTTGGCAAGTCGGTGACGATGTTCAAGATGCAGAGCCTCATCCTTGGCGGCGTGATCGGTGCGGTGGGTGGCATCATCCTCGCCTCCGAGAAGCAGAGCGCTCAGCCGATGGAGTACGGCACCACACTCACCTTCTTCGCCTTCACCATCGTCATCCTTGGTGGCTTGGCCACCGCACGCGGACCGATCATCGGGGCAATCATTTTCTGGTTCATCCTGCAGATCGTGGACAACGTGCTCGAGCAAGCCACTCGCAACGAAGTCGTTCCTGAGTGGTTGGTCAACGGCAACAACTTCGGTCAGGTCAAGTTCATCTTGGCTGGACTTGCTCTCGCCCTGCTCGTGGTGTTCCGACCGCAGGGCATCTACGGCAACAAGAGGGAGATGTCCTTTGACTCCCGATAGTCGCGTGATCGCCGATGCCGTTCCTGGTTCGCCGAAGCAGGATCCGATCCTCAAGGTGCATGGTCTGCGCCGCGAGTTCGGTGGTCTGGTTGCGGTAGACATCGCGCACTTGGAGGTGCAGCGAGGTGCGGTCACCGCCCTCATCGGGCCGAATGGTGCCGGCAAGACCACCGCGTTCAACCTCATGTCTGGCTTCGACACACCCACCAGTGGTACGTCCGAATTCGACGGGGTCGACATCACTGGTGTGCAAGGCCACGAGCTCGCCCGGCGCGGCATGGTGCGCACGTTCCAGTTGACTCGCGTGCTGACGCGCCTCACCGTGCTCGAGAACATGATGCTTGGGGCGGTCGGCCAAATCGGCGAGAAGCCGTGGACGAGCCCGTTCCGTTTCCTCTGGAACAAGCAGGAGGACGACATTCGCGAGCGCTCGGAAGCTCTGCTCAAGCGCTTCAAACTCGACCACGTGGCTGGCGAGTACGCCGGAAACATCTCGGGTGGTCAACGCAAACTCCTCGAGATGGCTAGAGCTCTGATGGTGGAACCACGTCTCGTCATGTTGGACGAACCGATGGCCGGTGTGAACCCCGCCCTCAAACAAAGCCTGCTCGGCCACGTGAAGAACCTGCAGTCGGAAGGAATGACGGTGCTCTTCATCGAGCACGACATGGACATGGTGCATGAGATCGCCGACTGGGTGGTGGTGATGTCGGAGGGTCGCTTGATCGCGGAAGGCACACCCGATCAGATTTCTTCGAATCGGGCAGTCGTGGATGCCTATCTCGGTGAGCACCAAGGCACGTCGTTCTTGGAGGACGCATGACCAAGCGCATTCTCGACGTCGAGAACCTCATCGCGGGATACATCCCGGAGGTGAACATCCTCAACGGCTGCAACGTGCATGTCGACGAGGGTGAGTTCGTCGGCATCATTGGTCCCAATGGTGCAGGTAAGTCCACCCTGCTCAAGGCGCTGCTCGGCATGTGCGCCGTACGCGAAGGCACCGTGCATCTGAATGGCGAGAACGTGACCGGCTTGAAGGCGCACGAATTGATCACCAAGGGTGTCGGTTACGTCCCCCAGACCAACAACGTCTTCCCCAGCCTCACCGTCAAAGAGAACCTCGAGATGGGCTGCTTTCTGAAACCTGACGTGTTCGAACACCGTCTCGAGGCCGTGATGGACATGTTCCCCAAGTTGCGCGAGCGAGCCGGTCAAAAGGCCCGTGGACTTTCTGGTGGTGAGCGCCAAATGGTGGCGATGGGTCGAGCGTTGATGCTCGAGCCGAAGTTGTTGCTGCTCGATGAACCCTCTGCCGGACTCTCTCCCGCGCTGCAAGATGAGGTGTTCCTGCAGTGCCGTCGCATCAACAAGACGGGTGTAGCGATCCTGATGGTGGAGCAGAACGCTCGTCGTTGTTTGCAGGTGGCAGGGCGCGGCTACGTGCTCGACCAGGGCAAGAACGCCTATTCGGGCACTGGTCGCGAGTTGTTGCAGGATCCGAACGTGATCGAGTTGTACCTCGGCAGCTTGAGTCGCGCCACCGGCGGCTGATTCAGCAAAGCCAAGATCCAAGAAGCAGACAAAAGAAGAGGCCCCCGGGTTTCCCCGGGGGCCTCACTCTTTAGTTCGAAGGAACTAGATCAGCCGAGCGTCTCGAAGACTTCGCCCAACGCGTTGCCGATGTTTCCATCGCAACCGTAGACCTTCTTGACCTTCGGGCCGATGCCCTTTTCCACCATCGACTTCAGAATCTTCGCAGACTCGTCGAAGCCGATGAGGATGATGGCGTCCGGATCAGCGGCGACGACTGCGTCCACTTCGGTGTCGAAGGAGGCTGCGGTCGGGTCGTAGATCGTCTTCACCACAACTTCGCCACCACCAGCGGTGATGGTCGCCTCGGCGGCATCAGCAAGGCCGGTGCCGTAGGCGTCGTTGAGGGCGAGGATCGCCACGGTCTGAGCACCATCCTGCAGCACCTTCTGACCAAGGACGTCGCCCTGGTAGATGTCCGGCGGAGCAGAACGGAAGTACAGACCCTTGTCGTCATAGTCGCTCAAAGCGGGCGACGTGTTGGCTGGCGAGAAGAGCACCACACCTGCGCTGGCGACCTTGTCGATCACGGTCAGCGATACACCCGACGAAGCAGCACCGATGATCGCGTCGGCGTTCTCCGCGAGGAGACGGTCGACGGTCTTCGAGGCCGTGTCAGTGGTGGTGTCACCCGAGTCGCCCTTGATCGCCACGATGGGCTGACCGAGGACGCCACCGGCCGCGTTAATGTCCTGGACAGCCAGGTCAAATGCAGCGAACATCGGTGGTCCGAGGAAGGCGAGACCGCCGGTCTGCGGGAGGATCGAGCCGAGCGTCAACACGCCGTCTCCCTCACGCGAACCCTGGACCTCAACCTGCGGAACGTCAAGCTCGTCCGGGCCCTTCACGTCGATGAACGTGGTGAGGGTCGGATCGATGCGGTTATTGCCTGCCATCGTGAGGAAGCCGTACGAGGCCTCAAGCGGCTCGCCGTTACCTGCGAAGGTAAGCGGGCCGGAGATGCCGTCGTAGTCCGGGTCGCCACCGGCCTTGATGATCTCGAGGCACGTCGTGAAATCGGTGCACTTCTCGCCGTCGCGAGTGATGCCGTTGATTTCCGAGGCGTACTCGATGCCATCAGACTGTGCCTTTTCCACGGCGAGGGCGATGATCACGACGGAGTCGTACGTCTCAGCGGCGTACGACACGTCGATCAGTGCCGGGTCAACCGAGCAAAGTCGCTCGATGAACGCAGCATCTGCGCCACCCTTACCGAACGGAGTCGAACCCGAGAAGCCCTCGAGGTCGCCATCGACAGTGTCGCTGACGGCCTGACCGCAGGTGCTCTCCGTCTCCGGGGCAGTGGTTTCCTCGGTAACCTCTTCGGTTACCTCTTCGGACGCACTGTCGTCGCCACCGCAGGCTGCGCCCACGAGTGACAGAACGGCCAGTGCCGCCCCTACGCGAATTGCGCGGGAACGCTTGGTCATTATTTTCTCCTTATAAGGAACTCGGAGCGGACGCCCCGAGTGGTCGTTCAGCCTAACGACGCGCCATTTCGCATGACTACGCGAGCGGGCACTAATCGCCCACTCACTCGATGACCTAGGATCCTTGTGTGCATTGGCTCAAATCGACCTTGAGCCCCCTCTGTCCGAAGGTTCTCGTGCGATGAACGCTTTGGATCTTGCCACCACCAACCTGACGAGCCCAGCCGTGCTGGCCTTTGCCCTCGGATTCTTGGCCGCCCTGATCCGTAGCGACCTGCGCTTCCCCGAGCAGGTGACGTCGCTGCTGTCCACATATCTGTTGCTCGCCATTGGCATCAAAGGTGGTGCGCAGATCCGCGACACGGCGCTTTCCGATCTTGCACTCCCACTCGTCGCCACCATCGCAATCGGCATCGTCACGCCGTTCGTGGCTTACGCCGGAGCCCGATTGTGGGTGGGACTCGATTCGGTGAATGCGGCCGCCATTGCCGCGCACTACGGATCGGTGTCGGCCGTCACCTTCACGGCAGCAGAAACATTCGCCAACAACTCGCACAACATCGAAGAAGGGTTCATGGCGGCACTCGTCGCCGCACTCGAAGTGCCGGGCATCCTGATCGCACTCCTCATCGCGATGCGCAAGTCGTCCAACATGTCGATCGGTCATTCGATGCGCGAAGTTCTCACTGGTCGCAGTGTCATGCTCCTCGTCGGTGGAATTCTCATCGGCGTTATTGCGTCTGAAAGCACGACCACGATGGTCGAGCCACTGTTCAAGACTCTTTTCCCAGGAGTGCTCGTGTTGTTCCTCTTGGATCTCGGCACACTCGCCGGTCAACGTTTGGTCACTTCCCGTGGCATCGGCTTCAAGCTCGTCGGTTTCGCAATCGTCGCACCACTCGTCTTCGGGACACTCGGCGTAGCCGTTGGTACCGCAATCGACATGTCCGTCGGTGGTGCAATGGTGCTCGGCGCGATGGCGGCAAGTGCGAGTTACATCGCTGCACCAGCGGCAGTGCGTGTTGGATTGCCGAATGCAGACGTTGGTCTTTCGCTCACCGCCGCTCTCGGTATTACCTTCCCTTTCAATCTGATTGTCGGCATTCCTCTGTACGCGAACCTGGCCTCGTCGTTAGGTTGAGCCACATCTGGTCGACCACCGTGGTCGACGAAAGGGAGTTGCGATGCCCCTCACTCATCGGTTCGTCCTCGTCGCCATCACCCAACGCGAAGCACGTGTGTGGAACATGGGCATCGACCCGGGTTCCACACCTCTCGTAGTGATCCCCCCTGATCCCGACCGACCCCACCGACACAATCGACAAGGACAACATCACCACGGCCATGCCCGCGACGGAAACTCCGACCTCTACTTTGCAGAGGTCGCCACACACCTCAAAGGTGCAGCCGAGATTCTGATCCTTGGCAATGCCACCGGCACGTCGAACGCCATGGCCAATTTCGTTGGCTACCTCGACGAACACGAGTCCGAACTTGCGCACAAGGTGTTGGCAGCGCTGGAAGTCAATCTCCCCGCGATGACGGAGGGTGAAATTCTCGCCTACGGTCGCCACTGGTACTCCCAGCACGTGCACCCCAGCCCACATCCTTGACGGGGCGTGCGGGCTGAGCCCTACGCTTGAACACCTTGAGCACGACGCCCACCCGCACCGAACTGGACGCCATCGTGCGCAGTTTCCAACACATCGAGGGCGGGCTACTTCCTGCCCTTCATGCCGTGCAGCATGCCGCTGGCTGGATCGATCCCGAACTTACGCCACTGTTCGCAGACGTGTTCAACGTCACCGTTTCCGAAGTGCACGGCGTGATCACCTTCTACAAGGACTTCCGCACCGACAAGCCACGTGGTCCGATCGTGCAGGTGTGTCGAGCCGAAGCATGTCAAGCACGAGGCGGACGCGCGGTGTGGAAGCGCGCGCAACATTTTGCCGAAGGCAAACCGGTGCATCTTGAAGAAGTGTTCTGTCTCGGCAATTGCGCCACTGGTCCGAGCATCATGGCAGATGGTCAACTCATCGGTGACGTGAAGCCGAAGCACGTCGAGACGATTCTCGCGGACGTCATCGAGAAGCGTCTCACCGTCACCACACAAGAGACATCGGGTAGTGGCACCACCGTGTATGTACCGCGCGATGCCGCAGCTCGCGCAGCAGGAGCCGACGAAGTCGCGAAGAAGCTCGCCGAGCACGAAGGAGTGCGCGTCGTGCGCAACGGCTCTTGGGGCATGTTGTGGCTCGAACCGATGATCGAAGTGGACACTCCTGTCGGTCGCATTGCCTACGGTCCGGTGCGCCCGAAAGACGTCAAGGGTTTGCTCAAGGCCGGTCTGCTCAACGGTGGTCAACACGAACTTCGCCTCGGCAAAACCACCGACCTGCCCTGGATCAAACGTCAGCAACGAGTCACGTTCCGTCGAGTCGGCGTGGTCGATCCCCGATCGTCTGATGACTACGAGTCGAACGGTGGCATCGTTGGATTGAAGCGTGCGCTCGCCATGGCTCCTTCCGCCGTCGTGCAAGAGGTAACGGACTCGGGTCTGCGTGGTCGCGGCGGTGCCGCATTCCCCACCGGAATCAAGTGGAAGACGGTGCTCGATGCGCCAGGCACCACGAAGTACATCGTGTGCAACGCCGACGAAGGCGACAGCGGCACGTTCGCCGACCGCATGTTGATGGAGGGTGATCCGTTCATGCTCCTCGAAGGCATGACGATCGCAGGCTGGGCCGTGGGTGCCCAAGTTGGCTACATCTATGTGCGCAGCGAGTACCCCGATGCCATCGAAGCACTGAACAAGGCGATCGAAGCCGCAGAGAACCGCAACTGGTTGGGCGACAACGTCCTCGGCACAGGATTCTCGTTCCGCATTCACGTGCGCGTCGGTGCTGGTGCGTACATCTGCGGTGAGGAAACGGCACTTCTCGAGAGCCTCGAGGGCAAGCGCGGTGTGGTGCGAGCGAAGCCGCCGCTTCCCGCACTGGTCGGCTTGTTTGGCAAACCCACCGTGGTGAACAACGTGCTCACGCTCGGCACCGTGCCGGCGATTCTCGCCGACGGCGCCGCTTCCTATCAGGCCCTCGGCTCGGGCCGCAGCCGTGGCACGCAGGTATTCCAAGTGGCTGGCAACGTCAAGCAAGGCGGCATCTTGGAGACGGCGTTCGGCATCACGCTCGGCGAAATCGTCAATGACTTGGCTGGCGGCACGGAGTCCGGTCGCCCGGTGCGCGCGGTGCAGGTTGGCGGGCCACTCGGTGCCTACCTCCCCACCTCCAAGTTCGACATTCCGATCGACTACGAGTCCTATGCGGCAGCCGATGCCCTCGTGGGACACGGCGGCGTGGTGGTGTTCGACGACACCGTAGACATGGCCGAGCAGGCGCGCTTCGCGATGGAGTTCTGCGCCGCCGAGAGCTGCGGCAAATGCACTCCCTGCAGAATCGGCAGCACCCGTGGGGTCGAGCTCATCGACAAGATCCGCCGCGGTGAAGACCGGGAAGCCAACATCGAGGTACTGACGGACCTCTGCGAGGTGATGGCCGATGGCTCACTCTGTGCCATGGGGGGCTTGACACCGATGCCCGTTCGTAGTGCACTACATCTGTTCACGGAAGACTTCTCGGGGGCCTCCACATGACATTGATCGAACGCGACCTCGGCACGCCGGCGCCCCGCGGCACCTCCCGCGATGCCCAACTGACCCAGATCGAACTTGAAATCGACGGTCAGCCAGTTCGCGTGCCGGAAGGCACGTCCGTGATGCGCGCCGCGGCACTCGTTGGAGTTGACGTCCCCAAGTTGTGCGCGACCGACCGACTCGATGCATTCGGCTCGTGTCGTATGTGCCTCGTCGAAATCGACGGGCGTAAGGGGACTCCCGCTTCATGCACCACGCCCGTTGCCCCGGGCATGAAGGTCACCACCCAGTCGAACAAACTCGAGCGCCTGCGCCGCGGTGTGATGGAGCTGTACATCAGTGATCACCCGCTCGACTGCCTCACTTGTGCCGCCAACGGCGACTGCGAATTGCAGGACATGGCAGGTGCAGTCGGCTTGCGTGAGGTTCGTTACGGGTATGAGGGCGAGAACCACATCCACCTGGAGAAGGACACCTCGAACCCGTACTTCACGTTCGACACATCCAAGTGCATCGTGTGCTCGCGTTGTGTGCGCGCCTGTGAAGAAGTTCAGGGAACGTTTGCTCTCACCATCGAAGGTCGCGGTTTCAACTCACGAGTTGCTGCGGGGTTCAAAGGCAACTTCTTCGACTCACCGTGCGTGTCGTGCGGAGCATGTGTACAGGTGTGTCCAACGGCCACCCTCACCGAGAACACCGTGATCGAACTTGGTCAGCCACGTCGAACGGTGCTCACCACCTGTGCGTATTGCGGCGTGGGTTGCTCGTTCAAGGCCGAGATGCAGGGCGAGCAAGTCGTGCGCATGGTTCCGCACAAGGACGGCGGCGCCAACGAGGGCCACTCCTGTGTGAAGGGTCGTTTCGCTTGGGGTTACGCCAGTCACCAAGATCGCCAACTCGAGCCAATGGTTCGTGACTCGATCGAAGACGAGTGGAGGAAAGTGTCGTGGGAGGAGGCAATTGCCTTCGCCGCGACCAAGTTGAAGGCAGTGCAAGCCAAGTACGGGCAGAACTCGATCGGTGGTATCACGTCGTCGCGTTGCACCAACGAGGAAGTGTTCGCCGTGCAAAAGATGGTGCGTGCCGCTTTCGGCAACAACAACGTCGATACCTGTGCCCGTGTGTGCCACTCGCCCACGGGCTTCGGCCTGAAGAATGCCTTCGGCACCTCGGCCGGCACTCAAGACTTCAAGTCGGTGGAGTACGCCGACGTCATCCTGGTCATTGGCGCCAACCCCACCGATGCTCACCCGGTGTTTGCTTCACGCATGAAGAAGCGCCTGCGAGAGGGTGCCAAGTTGATCGTGGCCGATCCACGCCAGATCGATCTCGTGCGCACGCCACACGTCGAGGCCGACCACTTCTTGCAGTTACGCCCGGGCACCAACGTCGCACTCATCAACTCGATGGCGCACGTCATCGTCTCCGAAGGTCTCGTCGACGAGGAATTCGTGAAGGAGCGTTGCGAGCCAGTGGACTACACGCTGTGGCGCGAGTTCGTCACTCGTCAAGAAAACAGCCCCGAGGTGATGGAGGCCCACACAGGTGTGCCTGCTGCCGAGGTTCGGGCAGCCGCCCGCCTTTACGCCACTGGTGGAAATGCCGCCATCTACTACGGACTCGGTGTCACCGAGCACAGTCAGGGCTCCACCATGGTGATGGGTATGGCCAACTTGGCGATGGCCACCGGCAACCTCGGCCGCGATGGAGTGGGGGTGAACCCCCTACGCGGTCAGAACAACGTCCAGGGTTCCTGCGACATGGGCTCGTTCCCTCATGAACTTGCTGGCTATCGACATGTGAGCGACGACGCCACTCGCGAGATGTTCCAGGAGTTGTGGGGTGCCACGATTCAATCTGAGCCCGGCCTGCGCATTCCGAACATGTTGGATGGCGCTCTCGACGGCAGGTTCAAGGGCATCTTCGTACAGGGCGAAGACATTGCCCAGTCCGATCCGAACACGGTGCACGTGCAAGCTGCGCTGCGCAGCATGGAGTGCGTCATCGTGCAGGACCTCTTCATCAACGAGACAGCGAAGTTGGCTCATGTCTTCTTCCCCGGAACTTCGTTCCTGGAGAAGGACGGCACCTTCACCAATGCTGAGCGCCGCATCAACCGCGTGCGACCGGCAATGCGCCCCCAGCAGGGCAAGCACGAGTGGGAAGCGGTGTGTGACCTCGCGAATGCGCTCGGTCACCCGATGCGCTGGAATTCATCCGCGGAAATCATGGACGAAATCGCGCGCCTCACTCCCACCTTCGCAGGTGTGTCGTTCAAGTATCTGGACGAAGTAGGCAGCGTGCAGTGGCCGTGCAACGAGCAAAACCCCGTCGGAACTCCGATCATGCACAAAGAACGCTTCGTCCGCGGACTCGGCAAGTTCACCCCGACGCCGTACGTTCCCACCGAGGAGAAGTCGACTCGCAAGTTCCCGCTGTTGCTCACTACTGGGCGAATCCTCAGCCAGTACAACGTGGGTGCGCAGACTCGTCGCACGAAGAACGTCGAATGGCACCACGAGGACCTGCTGGAGATCCACCCATCGGACGCCGAAGAGCGCGGTGTGCACGACGGGGAAGAAGTGACGATCGCCAGCCGCGTGGGCAGCACCGTGCTGCGGGCGAAGGTCACCGATCGAGTGACGCCAGGCGTCGTGTACACCACCTTCCACTACCCCGTGAGTGGTGCCAACGTGGTCACCACCGAGAACAGTGACTGGGCCACCAACTGTCCCGAGTACAAGGTGACCGCCGTGCAGGTGTCCCCGGGTCGCACTGCCGCCACCGTCGAGCTCGACCATCCAGAGCACCGCCTTGGTGCCCTCGTGCGAATGGCCAACCAAATCGCCAGACAGTGGTCGGCCGACTCCACTGCTGATGCAGTTGCCGCCACCGCCAAGCACCTTGAGACGTTCTGGGAGCACGACATGCGTGTCGATCTCGCTCGCGCAGTGGAATCTGGCTCGGTGACGGTGGATGATGTCGTGGTGCAGGCGGTGCAACGCCTCACCGTGCACGCCTAAGCGCCTTCAGCCCACCTGATTCACGGTCAAAATCGTTCCCGGAATCTCCGGTCGATCCGGAGAAGTCTGCGTTCCCACCGAGACGATGTTCATCTGCGCACTTGTCGTCGATGACATCAATAGTTGGAAAAAGTCACCAGCCGCCGCATCGACGAAGAAGTTCCATGCGACGACATGACGTGAATTCGCATTGCGGTTGGAGATCAGGACGTCGGTATTCGTCCAAGTCAGATTTTGACCGTTCTCGCCTAGCCACACACTCAACCAATCATCTCCAGAATCCGCCTTTTCGATTTGCGTGGAGAACTGGATGTTGAACTTCCCAGACACGGCAAAGGTGATCTTCGTGCCGTCGACGATCGAAACACCACTCGCAAAGGCCGTGGTGTTCAACGGCACCGGGATCGCTTGATCCAGAGTCAACGGAGTCGTCGGTGTGGTGTCATAGAACGACCCGTAAGCACCAAATCCCCCTGCTGGACCTTGAGGACCAGTCGCGCCTGTTGGCCCCGTTGGACCTGCCGGACCCGTCGCACCAATCACACCCTGTG
>JBDKEO010000127.1:0-3462 GCA_039795205.1 Actinomycetota bacterium | reverse complement strand
GAAGGCCGGCGACTTCGTCCGACAAGGAGATGGGAAGTCCGCCGAAGCCGTTCTGCGGGGCAGAGATGGCATAGTCGCCACCGAACTGTTCGCCGATCACGCTGCGGATCTCACTGCGCACGCTGGCGGCAAATGCGGAGAACGCGGTGACGAGTGCGACGCCGATGAGCACCGGTGCGACGGTGCCGGCAGTGCGTCGGGGATTGCGCGCGGCGTTTTGACGCGCCATCGCTCCGGTCACGCTGCGCCGGGCGAGCGGTGCACCGAGACCGAGTGCAACGGGCTTGGCAATGAGCGGTCCGTAGATGATGACGGCAGCGAACACGCACACGACGCCAACGCCGAGCAACCAGTCGTTCACGCCGGCTGCGGCTGCCACGTGTGCCGCGACACCGATCACTGCAATGACCGCGCCGATCACGAAGCGGAACTTGCGACTACCGATGCGCTCGATTGCAGTGTCGCGCATCGCCGCGAGCGGCGGCACTCGTCCGGCACGAAGCGCCGGGAACACTGCCGAGAACAAGGTGACCAGCGTTCCGACGATGATCGTGGTGGCGACACGTCCACCGCGGATTGCCAGTCCGCTGGTCGGGATGTCGACCCCGAATGCAGCGAGCAATGCGCTCAGACCGCGAGAGAGTCCGATACCCACCACGAAGCCGAGGATCGAGCCGAGGACGCCGATGATCAACGCCTCGACGATCACGTTGGTCGTCACTTGCTTGCGGCTCGCACCGATGGCACGCATGAGTGCGTTCTCACGAAGTCGCTGGGCGGTGGTGATGGAGAACACGTTGTAGATGACGAAGCAGCCGATGCCGAGGGCGATCAACGAGAAGATGGTGAGGAACGTGCTGAGGAAGCCGACGACGGCACCGATCTGGTCCTTCGTCTCTTCGGCGATTTGCAGTCCTGTGAGTGTCTCGAGCTTGAGCGACGGGTCGAGAGCTGCGTCCACTGCCGCGGCCAGTTCCTCTTGCGACAAGGAACCGTCACCTTGAATGAGGAATGCGTCGACGAAACCGGGTCGGAGGAGGAATTCCGATGCTGTTTGCTGGTCGAACAAGGCGAAGGTTGCGCCGCCGGGGGAGGAGATGTCGCCGTAATTGGCGATGCCGACGAGTGTGAACTCACGGCTGCCCGATTGTGCGTTGACGCGAACAGTGTCACCGACGACGAAGTCGCCGTTCTCTGCAGACGCACGGTCCATCACCATCTCGGTGGGTCCATTCGGCAGTCGTCCGTCTTCGATGTTCCACAGACCGGCCACGCTTGCTGAAGCGATGCCTCCGAACGTCGGGGGTCCGTTGTCGGAGCCGAGTGGCGTGCCGTCCTTGCCGATGATTCTGGCAAACGCCTGAATGTCGCCCGTTGCGTCCTTCACACCTGGCACGGCGAGCACTGAGTCCAGCGCTTCGATTGGCGTACCGGCTCGTTGCTCACCGCCGAAGGGCACCTCGATGAAGTTGGTGGAGCGAACGTAGGCGTCAACGTCGCGGAACACGTCGGTGAAGAGGCGGTCGAACGTGCGCGAGAGCGTGTCGGAGAAGATGAACGTGCCCGAGAGAAAACCCGTGCCGAGGATGATGGCGAGCGAAGTGAGGATGAGGCGGCCCTTGCGGGCGAGCGACATCTTGAGCGAGAGCGAGAACATCTACTCGCCGAGGTGCTTCAGATAGTCGAGCACCTTCTCAGGATTCGGCTCGGTCATTTCGCCTGCGATCTTGCCGTCCTTCAGGAACACGATGCGGTCGGCGTAACTGGCGGCATTGGCGTCGTGGGTCACCATCACGATGGTTTGGCCGAGTTCGGTCACTGCGCGACGCATGAAACCGAGCACTTCTCCACCCGTTTTCGAGTCGAGGTTGCCGGTCGGTTCGTCGGCGAAGATCACCGACGGTTTGCTGGCCAGTGCGCGCGCCACGGCGACACGCTGTTGTTGACCACCCGAGAGTTCGCTCGGGCGATGCTCGAGTCGGTCGCGGAGACCGATCGTGTCGATCACCTGGTTGATCCACGCCATGTCGCCTTCCTGCCCACCGAGAGACAGCGGCAACATGATGTTCTCCATCGCATTCAGCGTGGGGATCAGGTTGAACGCCTGGAAGATGAAGCCCACCTGCTCGCGGCGGAGCGTGGTGAGCTCTTTGTCACTGAGGGACTCGAGCTGGGTGTCTCCAATGGCCACGCTCCCGCTCGTCAAGGAGTCGAGACCGGCGACGCAGTGCATCAGCGTGGACTTGCCCGAGCCGCTCGGGCCCATGATCGCGGTGAACTTGCCCTTTTCGAATGCGATGGTGACGCCATCCAAGGCCCTCACTTCGCTGTCGCCTTGGCCGTAGATCTTGCTCGCGGCGGTTGCCGTTGCGGCTGCTTGAGTCATACCCCACAGCCTACGGTGAGTGGCTGCTCGCTGAGAGTCGGTACAGGTACGGGCTACTCCATGTCAGATGTCACTGATGGAGATCGATTCCAAAGTGACGAGCAAAATGCGCGTAGTACTCCTCGTCGTCGAGGCTGACTCCGAGAGACACCCATTCCTCGTCGCTCATCGACTTCCGTCCCGCCGTCACTTCTTTGCCACCCCATGAACACGCGTAACGCAGGCGCGGGTCGTCCGTCACGATCGCGTGGTGGATCACTCCGGCCACCTCTTCTGCGGGGCTCGCATTCCCCGCCCCTACTTCGTAGAAGCGGAACATGCGTCGGTAATGCGAGTCGTACTCGCCAGACGTATTCGGCGCATCGATGTTCTTGCCGAAGATCGACGAGCGAGTGATGCCGGGCTCGATGATCGCCACGCGAATGCCGAACGAGGCAACTTCGTGGGCGAGTTCCTCACTCAGGCCTTCGAACGCCCACTTCGAGGTGACATACGGGGCTTGAGCAATGGCGGCAAGTCGTCCAACCACGGAGGTGACGTTGACGATCGTGCCGCTGCGTCGCCCACGCATCCGTGGGAGCACCTGCTTGATGCACCGCAGCGAACCGAGCACGTTCACGTTGAATGCGTCCAAGTACTGCTCGAGGGAGGCTTCTTCCACCACGCCGTTTCCTCCGATGCCCGCGTTGTTCACGAGGACGTCGACGTGTTCGGCGAGACCATGGATCTCGTCGAATGCAGCGACCACTGACTGATCGTCGGCCACGTCCATTTCGACTAGCTCCACGCTCGTGGAGCTCTTCTCGGCATGGGCAAGCAACTTGTCGGCCTTGTTCACGCTGCGCACGGTGGCGAACGTCCGCCAACCTGCGCTTGCCAGATGGACGGCTGTGGCTCGTCCAATGCCCGTGTTGGCTCCCGTCACGACGGCAATCGGACGACCGTTCGAGTTCATTCGTCCGAGGCTATGTGATCGCCGACTGTCGTTCCCGAGGCGCTCGGGGTTAGTCTCCGCCCATGAACCAGTCGTTGCCAAGAACGCTCGGTGCGCTGCGCCAATCTGGTTGGCAGTCGGT
>JBDKEO010000110.1:0-20172 GCA_039795205.1 Actinomycetota bacterium | reverse complement strand
CGTGTGCCTGGAGAAGACTTGCCGTCGTTGTACGGCTGCGCCGACGTGTCGGCGATGATCTGCCGAACTCGCTGGTTGGGTCTCGAGCAGGAAGGATTCGGCATCGTGTTCAGCGAGGCGGCGTCGTGTGGCATTCCCCAGGTTGCAGGGGAAAGTGGAGGCGCTGCCGAAGCTGTGGCTGATGGCGTCACGGGAATCGTCGTGGATGAGCCGCATGACGAGGTTGCCGTTGCCGATGCGTTGTATCGGATCCTCGATGATCACTCGCTGCGATTGTCCATGGCGGAAGCGTCGCGTCGACGCGCCGTGGACGAGTTCGATTACGGAGTGTTGTCTCGTCGGTTGGCAGCCGTGTTGGGAGTCAGCCAATGAACCGAGTGGTGAAGTTCAACACCGTGGCGACGGTCGTCTTCGCTCTGGCCACCTTCTTCGCAGCCTGGATCTTCTCGCCTGCTTGGCGCACGGCGATCGTGGTGGTCGACCTCGTGTTGTTCGCGATCGGCGTGGTCACGTTCCTGCTCGGATTTTTCTCTGCGGTTCAGCGCAGTCGCACCGAGGAGATCAGCGTCTCCACGTTGTTCTTGTTGCTCGGCGGGACTGCCGAGAAGAAGGTCGTCTGGTGGATGAACGGCTGTCTGACGGTGCAAGTGGTGGTGGGCATCGCGGGGGCAATCGCCCGAGGGACGACCGACGGCAGACCTGGCAGCACCCTTGCCTTCGGTGTATTGGTGGGAATGCTGGGGCTTGGTCTGAATGGATGGTGGGCTGCTCGATACGGACGCTTCCCGGATCGTGGTTCCCCTGCTGCGGCCTGATCGGCAATGATGGACGCATGGTGGATTCAGGTTCTGACTCGATAGTCGTCAATGCCGCTGCGTCTCGCTGTATCGAGGTAGCCACGGACTTCGCCAAATACCCGGATTGGGCGAAGGACGTGAAAGAGGCGATCGTCCTCGAACGCGACAGTGAGAGTCGAGCAACGATGGTGGAGTACCGGGCATCGGCGCTCGGACGAAGCACGCACTTCACGCTGCGTTACGACTACTCCCAGTTGCCGGCACGGCTGAGTTGGCAGATGGTGGACGGCGACATCATGCGTACGATCGTCGGCTCCTATCAATTCACTGAGAGCGGAGCGACCACACGGATCGACTACGGACTCGAGATCGAGTTGGTGCTGCCACTTCCCGGTTTCGTCAAGCGTCGCGCGGAGAAGCGCATCCTCAGCACGTTGAAGGAACTCAAGGCGCGCATCGAGTCTTGACTCGACTGATTGGAATCGACGTCGGTGGCACCAAGTGCCACGGTGTCTGCATCGATCCTGCTGGAACGTTGATCTCGGAGAAGGTCGTTCCCACTCCTCATGTACGCGACTTGGTCGATGTACTGGCGCGGCTCGTCGATGATCTTGGCGGCCATGCATCGATCGGAATCGGTGTTCCGGGCCTGATTGGACGGAGTGGAATCATTCACTCCTCGCCCAATTTGCCGGGTGCTCATCACCTGGAGGTTGCTGGGCCACTTGGTCGACGTCTCGGCGTTGAAGTCGCTGTCGAAAATGACGCTACGTGCGCTTTGGTGGCCGAGTCACGTATTGGTGTTCTTCGCGGAGTGCGGGATGCGTGGTTGGTGACATTGGGGACGGGAATCGGTGGAGCACTTCTTGCCGATGGCGAGGTGCGACGTGGTGCGCAGGGCTTTGCAGGAGAAGTCGGTCACATGCGGGTGATGCCGAATGGCATCGAGTGTCCGTGCGGTCGTGCTGGATGTTGGGAGCGTTACGCATCTGGTGCAGCGCTCGGAGAGCATTCCGAGTCGAAGAGCACTCATGACGTCGTTCGCGCGGCACGGGCGGGCGACGCTGCGGCATCGACTGCACTGGCCGAGTGGGTGGACTGGATTGGTGTCGGCCTGGCAGCACTCGCCAATGCCACCGACCCTGAGGTGATCGTTTTGGGCGGCGGTGTGATCGAAGAGCGCGACCTGTTCCTCGATGACGTGGAGGCGGCGCTGAGGTGCCACTTGTATGCGCCAGACGAACGGCGAGTTCCGTCGATTCGTGCGACGTCGTTCGGACATCGCAGCGGGGCAATCGGTGCCGCTTTGCTCGCCCACGACTAACTTGATCGCGTGGAATTCCGTCGCATCACCAATCTTCCGCCGTACGTCTTCACGATCATCAACAATCTGAAGATCCAGGCCCGTCATGCCGGTGAAGACGTCGTCGACCTCGGATTTGGCAATCCTGACCTTCCTTCGCCGCAAATCGCGGTAGACAAACTCGTCGAGGCTGCCCAAAACTCGCGCAATCACAAGTATTCGTTGTCGCGTGGACTGCCGAAGCTCCGCGAGGCCGTTGCCGACATGTATCAGCGCAACTGGGGTGTCACGCTCGATCCCGAGACGCAGATCACCAACACCATCGGGTCCAAGGAAGGGTTCAGTCACCTGATGTGGGTGTTGCTCGATCGCGGAGATGCAGCGATCGTGCCGAGCCCCAGTTACCCGATCCACATCTTCGGGCCCTTGTTTGCCGGCGCCGACGTGCGCGAAGTGCCGATGCGCAGCCAGCAGATCATCGACGACCAGCAGTATGCGGACGAGTTCTTCCAGAACCTGACGGCCGCCTACAACGTTGGTTGGCCGCGTCCTCGTGTGCTCGTGGTGTCGTACCCGCACAACCCGACGGGTGTGACCGTGGACTTGCCGTTCATGCAGCGGGTGGTCGACTTCTGCCGCGAACGCGGCATGGTGGTCGTGCACGACTTCGCCTATGCCGACGTCGGCTTCGACGGTTACAAGCCTCCGTCCATCCTCCAGGCGGAAGGCGCGATGGAGTGTGCCGTGGAGTTGTACTCGATGACGAAGAGCTTCCAAATGGCCGGATGGCGTTGCGCCTTCCTTGTAGGCAACACCGAGGTGGTGCAAGCACTCGTGAAGATGAAGAGTTATCTCGACTATGGGACGTTCCAACCCATCCAGATCGCGGCGACGGTGACGCTCAACGAAGCACAGGATTTTCCGAAGGAGATCTCGGCGATCTACGAGAGCCGAATGAACACGTTGATCGATGGTTTGGCTCGGATCGGTTGGCACATTCCCAAGTCGCGTGGCTCGATGTTCGTGTGGGCGCCGATCCCCGAGGCCTATCGGGACATGAATGCGGTCGAGTTCTGCTCGATGCTCGTCAAGGATTGCAACGTTGCACTTTCTCCCGGGTCTGGCTTCGGCCCGGGCGGAGAGGGTTTCGTGCGGTTCGCCCTGATCGAGAATGAACAGCGGATCCATCAGGCCATTCGCAACCTGAAGCAGGGTCTGACAAAGTTGAAGCCGTGACGACGCCCTTCACCCTTGGTCTACATGAGACGGGTGAAGGGACGTATGCCTATCTGCAGCCCGATGGCGGCTGGGGTTACTCGAATGCTGGACTCGTGGTGGGTGACGGGTCATCTCTGCTGGTGGACACCTTGTTCGATCTTCGATTGACCGAGGCAATGCTCCAGGCGATGGCGCCCATGACGAAGTCTGCTCCAATCGACCAGTTGGTGAACACGCACGCCAATGGCGACCACTGTTACGGAAATCAACTCGTGCGCGACGCAGAGATCGTCGCTTCTGCGGCCACTGCTCACGAGATGAGCGAGGTTCCGCCGGCGATGATGGCTGCGTTGAACAAGGCGCCCGGTGAAGTGGGCGATCTCTTTCGACGTTTTTTCGGCGACTTTCACTTCGATGGGATCGAACTCGTTCCACCGACGCGCACGTTCAGCGGTCGCCTCGACCTCGACGTGGGGGGACGTGCGGTGGAGTTGATCGAGGTCGGCCCGGCCCATACGAAGGGAGACACCATCGCCTTCGTGCCCGATGCGAAGACGGTCTATACGGGAGACATCTTGTTCATCGGCGGTGCTCCGATCGTGTGGGCAGGCCCACTCGAGAATTGGATTGCCGCGTGTGACCTGATCGCGTCACTCGATGTCGAGACGGTGGTGCCGGGTCATGGGCCGGTGACGGACAAGACGGGTGTCGCTCAAGTTCGTGACTACCTGTCATTCGTCTTGCGCGAGGCGGAGGGTCGTCAGGCTGCGGGTGTCGATGCGTTCGACGCGGCGAAGGAGATCGCCAAGTCGATCCTGGGTGGATCGGCTTTCAGTGACTGGCAGGAGTTCGGGAGGATCAGCGTGAACGTAGACACGGTGTATCGATCACGTGACGCGCAGTATCAGAGCCCCGATGTGATCGAGCAGTTTCGTCGAATGGCGGCGATCGAAGACGCACACGCTCATTGATCGCATGACCGAGAGACGGTGCGACGTCGTAGTCGTGGGGGCCGGGCCTGCAGGTTCTGCATTGGCTAATAGCTGCCATGCACTTGGCCTGGACGTGGTCGTCGTCGACCCACGTGGGAGCAAGGCGTGGTCGAGTACGTACGGCACGTGGGTTGACGATCTCGACGGTCGTAGTGACTCTGATCAGCTGAAGAAGGCGTTACGCGTGGCATGGCCACAGGTGAGGGTGGTCGGGGCCAGCGAACGTCTGTTGGAGCGCGCATACGGGTTCTTCGACAACGAAAAGCTGCGCACCCACCTGCAAGTGGTGCCGGTTCATCCATCCACTGTGGAGGAGGTGGTGCGCGACCGCGAGTCGAACGGCTTCGTCATCCGTTGTGCGGACTCCACACGCATTTGGACGCGATTGGTGGTGGACTCTGGCGGCTCGCGTTCTTCGTTGTTGGCGCGGCATCGTCACCGTGACGGGGGAGTCCAGAGCGCATACGGAGTGGTGACGCGTTCTGCGCCGAGCGAATTCCGCGACTGCTTCACCCTGATGGATTGGTCCGTGGAGCATCGAGATCCGACTTTTCTTTACACCGTCGACTTTGGGGATGGCTCCGTGTTGCTGGAGGAGACGTCGCTCTTTCGTAAGACTCCGCTCGATCCTCGGGTGCTGGAACGGCGATTGATCGAGCGCGTGGGCGACGTGCCACGTGAGGATGTAGAGCACGTGGAGATCCCGATGGGCTGGGGCCTGCCTTCGTTGTCGCACATGGTGGTGGGTTTCGGTGCGGCAGCCGGGTACGTACATCCAGTGACGGGATACTCGGTGGCCGCTTCGCTGCGGGCAAGTGATCGGGTCGCAGTAGCGATTCAACGATCGATCTCCATGGATGTGGCTGTCGATGAACGCGTCCGTCACGTGTGGGACGCGGTGTGGCCCACCAACTTGCGGCGCACCCGAGCACTCCATCAATACGGACTCGTTTCGCTGGCTCGGTTTGATGGATCCGACGTGAAGGAGTTCTTCGACACGTTTTTTTCGCTGCCGACCGCAGACTGGTCGGCCTACTTGCGAATCGACACCCCACCCTCGACTATCGCCAGAGTCATGATGAAGTTTTTCGCTCGGATGCCGTGGCGAATCCGTGTCAAGGTGTTGACTGCGAATCCGCTGCTACTCGTTCGTTGAACTCCTGCGCATTTCGCGTCGCAGGACGAAGATCCAGCCCATCACGACGAAGAGCGAAAACACGATCCACTGCACCATGTAGCTGAGGTGTGGTCCGAAGGTGAACTCGGGATCGGCGATACGTGAAAGGGAGGGATCGTCTGCGGGCTCACTCGTGAGCATCTCGAGATACACCGGCACTACTTCACCATCGAGTTGTTGGGCGATTCGATCGATGTCGATGCGCTGAACTTCGCGAAGTTCCCCTTCGCTTGGATCAGTGACGGCGCCAGTCCGCCTTTCGGCAGACAACCGAATACGGCCGACGACGGTGACGTCACCGGTTGGAGCCTCGGAACTCGTCGCCGACAACGGAAGGAAACCACGATTGATCAACACGATCCGTGAGTCGGCGAGCCTCATCGGCGTGACCGGATCGAATCCTGCTTGTCCAAACTGCGACACGTTCACGACGATCAGGCCCTCATCATTCAGATACGTGCCAGTGGCGATGGTCGGCAACCATTCGAGATCCTCGAGTGGTAGCCCTCGAGCGAGCAATTCCTCGAGCGGGAGGGGAGTCTGGTCGAAGCGGGCCGTGAGGGTGGCGTTGAAATCCTGACGCTCCTGGTGGCGGTGCCACTGCCAACGGGCGAGGTTGGCCATGACGCCGATACCGACGATGCACGCCAACGTCAGGGCGATCATGCGTGGCTTCGAAATCACTCGGAACATGCGACGAGCAAACTACCCCTTCGCGCAATACTCTGCCGATCGTGGGTGGAACACTCGTTTACGACGGCGACTGTGGGTTCTGTCGCTGCAGCGCTCGGTTCCTCGAGCGGCGAGTTCGACCCGATGCATCAGTGGTCCCTTATCAGCGAGCCGATTTGGGGTCGCTTTCCTTGACGACCGCGCAGTGTTCCAAAGCAGTGCAGTGGGTGAGTGGCGATGTTCGGCGTTCAGGTGCTCGAGCAATCGCTGCCGTGTTACGCGCAAGTTCGCTGCAGTGGCGAGTGATCGGATCGCTCATCGACTTCATTCTCGTACGCCCGCTTGCTGCTCTCGTGTATCAATCAGTGGCGCGAAACCGTTCGCGTCTCGTTCATTTCTGCCGCGACTAGATCCAGGGTTGCGGTATCGGCGGCGAGCAGGCCATCACGCAAGTGTTGACCGAGCAGCGTCACGAGGTGTTCCCATGTTGCCGAGTGATGGCCGGTGACGATTCGTAGTGCGTCTGTGAGGGCTGCGATTGGGTTGCTGTCGTAGAGAGCCATCAGTGACTCGACCTCATGCTTCTTCAGTGAGCGTGCAAGACGCGCGGCGACGATCTCCCGCTGGACATACGGGGAGAAGTATCCCGCGTATCGTTCCTGTAAAGCGGGGAGACGCCAGTCGAGGCCGGTGACTCGCGTGCGACAAAGTGGACTGTCACATTCGCAATCGAACTCGTCGTACGGTGCCATGTCACTCATCGCGTAATCGAACGTCAACTCCTCGCCGACTGAGATATCACGCATGGCTACTACTTGAGTGGCGTTACGCATCCCGCAATTGGGGTCGCAGGAATGGTTGATGCTGTCTCCAGGTTCGCGTTCGACAGGGCCGACGAAGAACAGATCGTTCTCCACCTGGATCGATCGCGAGATGCGCTCGGTGGGGAAGCGTCGCAATCCGTCGAAGGTGCTGGCTGTACCGCCAAACGTGGCGATGACTGAGCCTGCAGAGATCTTCTTGATGGCAAAGCTGCCAAAGCCTTTCGATCCCAGGTCACGCCACTCGGCATTCGGTGTGCGGTAGTTCTCCAAGACCAGCACCCACTTCAATGACAACACGAAGGCACAGCCCCAACTCCGCCCGCTGTGGTGCCAGAAACGCTAGCGGCTTGTAGTCTTAATGCGTCGCCCTCGGGCGGTGTAGTTACATCACGAGAGACCAAAGCGTTCCAACTGGTCCGGCAACCGGGCAATGCCCACGGTGCCTTCCGTCGAAAGACGGGGATGTGGTTCCGAGAAATCGGAGCAACGGGCCGGAGCAGTTGGGCGAAGACAGGAACTTCATGCCCCAACACGACTATCCCGCTACCGGTGCATGGCAACCGGGCATGCCTTCGGGGAGCCGCAAATTCGTGCACTTTCCTAGTGATCGTGGATTCGCGTTGGACGGTGGCTCGTATCTGCGTGATGTCACGTTGGCCTACGAAACCTGGGGCACGTTGAATGCCGACCGCTCGAATGCGGTGTTGCTCTGTCATGCGTGGACAGGTGACAGCCATGTCGCCGGTCCTGCTGAGGAAGGTCACCCGACACCAGGATGGTGGGAGGGAATCGTCGGGCCTGGTCTGGCCATCGATACCAACGAATGGTTCGTGGTCTGTTCGAACGTGCTCGGCGGATGTCAGGGTTCGACGGGGCCAGCCTCACCACATCCCGATGATGGAAAACCGTATGGTTCACGTTTCCCAGTCATCACCGTGCGTGACATGGTTCGCGCCCAGTTGCGACTCACCGACATGCTCGGCATCCCGAAATGGCACGCCGTCGTCGGTGGATCGATGGGGGGAATGCAAGTGCTCGAGTGGGCCGTCACCTTTCCGCATCGTGTGAACGCGATCGTTCCCGTGGCTACTTGCGTGTATGCAACGGCCCAGCAGATTGCTTGGGGTGCGATTGGACGCCGCGCGATAAAGCTCGATCCGAAGTGGCGTGGCGGCGAGTATTACGACGCAGCACCTGGTGACGGTCCGTGGCAAGGGTTGGCCATTGCTCGAATGGTTTCGCAAGTGACGTTCCGTAGCGACAACGTCTTCACCGAGCGTTTCGGACGCGAGTTGATGGACAGCGATGTCGATCACAACGGGCTTGGATTGTGGGATCGGTTCGTGGTGGAGAGTTATCTCGATCATCACGGTGATCGTTTGATTCGACGTTTCGATACGAACAGCTACTTGATCATCGGCAAAGCAATGGATCTACACGATGTAGGTCGAGGCCGTGTGAGTCTCGAAAGAGCCATGTCGCGAGTCACGATGCCTGCCCTGACCATCGGCATTTCGAGCGACATCCTGTACCCCACGTACCAGCAGAAGCAGATCCATGAACTTCTGCAGAAACAGGGGACGCGGAGTTCCTATGTCGAGGTGGATTCTCCCCATGGACATGACGCGTTCTTGATCAACCTCGACCAAGTGGGTGCGCCAATCAAGGCGTTTCTCGAGTCGCTCGAGAGCAGCGCCAAGTAACCTCGTTCGCGGCAATGCTCGCGTTCATCGATCTCCGCGTGGCCCTCGTGGCAATGACGTGTCTGGTGGCTTCTGCCGGTCTCGGCGTTCTCACGCTGTGGTTTTGGCGCAACTCTCGTCTCGAATCGCCTGTCTTGGCTCCGCTCGAGGTGATGGGCGAGCGCCGATTCAAGAAGGCCTCGGAAGACCAGAGAGGTCGCCTGTTGGAGGAGGTTCGTGGATTGGCGCAAACATCTCGTGTTGCCTTCGAGCCAGGCGCCAATCGAACCATCAAAAAGCCTGCTGAGGACATCTGGGACGAGCCGCTTGCCGATGAGCCATTCGAAGACGTTGTGGTCGACGACCAGGGTCCGATGACCGTGATTGACCCGCTGTTGGGGCGGCGGGGCAACTAACTTTTCGGTCGTGGCTGCATTCGACCCGCAACAGATGATCGATCGTTTCAAGGAGCGCGCGGCGGCAGTCAAGCGTCGTCCATTGCCTCCAGTGGCGGGCGAGGAGCGACAACTCTTCATCGCCCAGGCTCAAGAAGATTTTCAGGACTTCGCCATGATCGGCGATGCCAAGGCGTCACTCGAGGACGGAGTCCTCACCTTGCGCATCGATCTGCGACCCTCTCCGTGACCGCGCTCGAGGTCGAACGCACCTCGAGCAAATTGCCGCTTGCAGCGGGATTCGTGTCGATGTGCTCGTGGGGTGCGGGACCACTGATCATCCGTGGCATCAGCGCTTCCACATCCACGATCACCGTGATGCGACTCGCCCTGTCGGTACCGGTGATGGCCTTCTGGGCATGGCGCACGGGTGGTCGGCTGAACCTCAAGGTGATGCGCGACACGGCGTTACCGGGAGTGTTCTTCTTCTCGAGCATGGCGCTGGCGTTCGAAGCAATCCGTCACACGTCGATCGCCAATCAGACGCTGATCGGAGCGTTGTCGCCCGCGGTCTTGTTGTTCATTGCACCGCGACTACTCGGCGAGCGGGTCACGTTCGCCCAAGTCATGCTCGCCATCCTTGGTTTCGTGGGGATCGGCATCGTCGTCTTCGGCGGTGGTGAAGCGCAGTCAGGGTCACTTTTTGGAGACGCCTTGTCGGTGATTTCCATGCTGCTTTGGACGACATACGTGGTGATGGTCAAACGGGTGAGGGTGCGTAACGAAAATGCGTGGGCGTATCTGGCGGGTAACTTCGCTTGGTCGGCCATCTATGGCATCCCGTGGGCCATCTTCGGCAGTTTTTCGTTGGCCGATCTCGGTGGAGTCGACTGGACGCTCCTGCTCACCATGGTGGTGGTGCAAGGAACGCTTGCCCATGGGCTGCATGCGTGGTCGTTGCGTCACTTGGATGCAACGGTGTCCTCGTTGATCAACCTCGGCGCACCCGTGTTTTCCGTGATCGGAGCGTGGATCATCTACGACCAGTCGATCACCGTGGTTCAGATGCTCGGTGCTGGGATCGTGATCCTCTCGCTCGCCTTCGTCAGTATCAACGCTTCGCGAAGCGCAGCGTGAACGAAGTAGTTGCTGCTGAGAGTCGGCTCGCCCCGATTCATCTGGCAGCGCTTCTCGTAGCGATCTTCTCGTGGGGGATCGGCCCGGTACTCACGCTTGCCACTGATTTCTCGATCAACGCAGTGATCTTCTATCGCACCCTGTTTTGGCCGCCGGTGTTGTTGGCGGTGATGATGATCCGCAAAGTTCCTGTGCAAGTCGAGGGGATCAAGGCATCGTTCGTGCCGGGTCTGTTCTTCGGTTTCTCCACGATCACTGGCTTTCTCGCTTTCCATGAGACATCCATTGCCAATGCGACGGTGATCGGAAACGTGTCTGCAGCTCTCGCTCTGTTCCTTGCTCCGCGAATGTTGGGGGAGCGTACGACGCTCGTTCAAGTCGGTTTTGCCGTGTCCAGTTTCGTAGGTGTGGCGGCAGTGGTCTTCGGCAGTGGAGGAACGGGTGGCGCCACGTTGTGGGGGGACACGCTTGCTCTCATCAACGCCTTCCTTTGGACTGGCTATTTCATGACCGGCAAACAAGCACGACTCGACGGTGTCAACACCTGGTCGTTCCTGTTCGGTGTGAGTATCAACCAGCTGGTGGTGGTGATGCCCTGGGTGCTCGTCACAGCGAACGACCTGTGGAACCCCTCGTTGCGCGACATCGCAGTGGTGATGGCGATGGTCTTGCTGCCCGGCACGATCGGTCACGGCCTGATGGTGTGGACGCAACGGTTTGTAACTGCGGGAACGATTTCCTTGTTGTCGCTCCTCGGACCAGTGCTGAGCATGGTCTTCGCATGGTGGTTCTTCGGGCAGGGTGTGGCGCCAGTGCAGTTGCTGGGTGCCGCCGTGGTCCTGCTGTCTTTGGCGGGAGTCGTTCGGTACGGGGAGCGTTCCCCGACGAGTTGAGAAGCCCTGTTTTGCGGCTAAATTGAAGATCGCAATACGCGGACGTGGCTCAGTTGGTAGAGCATCACCTTGCCAAGGTGAGGGTCGCGAGTTCGAATCTCGTCGTCCGCTCCAGTTTCGATGGCTCGCGGCTATTCACTCTCGGTGATCGTCACCTGAGACGAGTGGATTATTCGGTCGACAATTCTCAGGAGTGCCACTCCAAATTGATCGCTACGAACAGCAGTCACGTTCGCCCGGTGAGTCCAATGAACATGGGGCGTGGTTGCTTCGTGGGTGATCCGAACGATTCGATAGAGGGTGTACACCTCGCCATCGTCGGTGACGTCAGTGAAGACACCATTGTCGACAAAATCATCGACGTTCGTACCTTCAGGGAGGATACGGAAGGCATCATCGTTCAGCAAATGACGAGGCGTTCAGATCGAGCGTTCACAAGAAATCTGGGACCTGCCAGCTCGCGGCTCGGAGTACGGCCAACTGGGTGCGATAGGTGAGTCCGTTCACACGGAGGAGACCTTCGATCACGTTGCGAACCTCTTGGACCGACTTGCCGGTAACTCTTGCGATGTCGGTGTCGGGGAGCCCGGCGCCGACGAGGTCTGCAATGTCCGTATCGGAAGCATCAACCAACTTGAGCGGTGTTGCCAGGATTCCGGGTTGAAGCCCTAGTTGTTCGAGAAAGGGCACGTTGAATTTCTTTTGGGCATTGCTGGTGACTTCGAAGATCTCGTCTATCGCCGAATTCGGATCCTTCAGTACGGGAACTGCGGCATCGAATCCGTACAGGGAAACTTTCACCACCAGTGCCGGCGAAAACTCCCCGAAGCCGAGGATGTAGGACGGCTTGCTCCCTGGCGTCGAACCCAAAGAGATACGAAGTGCCCGTCCCAATTCTGCCCATGCCTGCGATACGACTAGAGCGTTGACTTCCTGCGACCTGATCGCATGGGCAATTTCTCTGCCTGTGCCTCCGACTCCCACGATCTCCACATCCCGGCGCTCCTCAGCCACATCGAGAAGAGGCGTGAACTCTCCCGAAACTGATTCGCCGATGAACAACTTCAGCATGTGGGTTCCCGGGAGATCGAAAGACGTTGCACCGGGCGGTTCATGCCTTCACGGTAGTGCATGGGATCAACCAATCGATGTTTGCGGGCCTACGCAGGACACCGATACTCATGTGAACTCACGTTGGTAGCAGAAGTTCCGCCATGCATTCGCAAGCTGAGTTCGATTGGCGACTTTTACGCTGTGGAGCAGGTCGCTTACTCGGTTGCGAATCGTTTGATTGGAGAAGTGCAATGTCTGCGCAATCTCTTCGTCTGGATCGCCGTTCACTAACATGCCAAGAATCATCATGTCGGTCTCGTCGACTGTTCCGGCACGGATGGCAGAAAGCATTAGGTCTCGACGTTCGGAAAATGGAGGCGTCGTAGGGTGATGTAGACACTGCCTCGCACAGCCCGAGAGCGTGTCGAGAATTGTCGTGTCGTCAGCATTCACCTCGAGACAATCACAGAGCCCGAGTTGATTGATGAACTTCTCTGAACTTCTTGCGTTGATGGCGACGACATGTTCGATCGAGAAGTCCTTCTTTTCAAGTAGACGAACGAACGGCGCCAGCACGTCGAGCAGCTCCAACCGCACCAATGCCACGGTGATCGTGACACCCAAGAGCGACTGAATGGATTGGTTGGGGTCCAACAGATTGAAGCTTTGGATCGAAAAAAATCCTTCCAACAAGGAACACGTGTCGTCGTTCTCGTTCATCCAGCTGCGACTGACAAGTAGAGCTGGCCTTGAATCACTCACGACATGCTCCGATCGTTTAGTGAAGTGTTATCACGATGGTGATGGCGTATCGGCGATGGCATAAGGAACTAAACTTCCAACATGAAAATCGGTGTACAACTCCAACCCCAAGCGACGTCAGTAACCGAGTTGAGAGCCGCATGGCGGGCGGCCGATGCCATGGGCGTGGACAGCATCTGGACCTGGGACCACTTCTATCCGTTGTACGGCGACCCCGATGCGACGCACTTCGAGGGCTACACGCTGCTCTCAGCGATGGCAGCGGACACTTGTCACGCCCAAGTGGGCATGCTGGTCACCTGTTTCACGTATCGCAACCCGCACCTCTTGGCGGACATGGCCCGCACGATCGACCACATCAGTAATGGGCGGTTCGTATTGGGACTTGGTTCGGGGTGGTTCGAGCGCGACTACATCGAGTACGGCTACGAATTTGGCGACAAGATCTCCCGATTGAAGGCTCTGGAGGCCGGTCTGCCGGTGATCAAGGAGCGGTTGTCGAAACTGAATCCGCAGCCGGTACGGGGCAAGATTCCGTTGATGATCGGCGGAAGCGGTGAGAAGTTCACGTTCCGCTTGGTGGCCGAGCATGCCGATCAACTGAACACCTTCGGCGACCCGGCCACCGTGCGACACAAGAACAAGGTGCTCGATGAGTGGTGCGCGAAGATCGGACGTAACCCCAAGGAGATCGAGCGCACGATTGCGATCGAGCCCAAGGAACTGGAGCGAGCAGACGAGTATGCCGAGGCGGGTGCGGATCACTTGATCCTGATGACCGGTGCACCGTTCGATTTTGCTCCGGTGGAGCGTTTCATCGCCTCGCGTTAGCGGGAAAAGGCGCCTATCGACTCCACGATCACGTCGAACGCTGCCTCGGCGTCCACGTCCCAGGTGACGTCACAGTTGGGTGCCAGTCGCTCGATCAAGCCGCGCATGTCGATGAGCGTCATACCGGTGGTGAGTGCGCCGTGCGTCTCCACCATCACGTGGTGCGGTCGAGCCGTGAACAGTTCGGGATGGGTCAACACCATCACCGCGCACGGGTCGTGCACGGCACCGCCCAGCATGTTGTCGTGTCGTGATACGTACACCTTGCTGAAGAAGTCGAAGAGATCGGCGAGTACTCCTGCCATGTGGCCCGGGAGGCTGCGCACCTTGGCGATGCGCTCGGGAGTCGCCTGCAGGCGGTGTGTGACGTCGAGCCCGCACATCTTCAGCGGACCGCCGTAGTCGAACACCATGGCGGCCGCATCCGGGTCGGCCCAGATGTTGAACTCGGCGGCGGCTGACCGATTGCCGAACGTGCCACCGCCCATCAGCGAAATGCCAGCAATTCGTTTGCTGAGGTCGGGTGCGGCACGGAGGGCGAGCGCGATGTTGGTGAGCGGTCCGGTCGGAACCAGCCAAACTCCTTCATCGGCTCGGCACGTCTCGATGATGAATTCGACGGCGTTCGTCGAATCGGCTGGTCGGGAGGGTTCGGGGAGCTCGGCTCCGTCGAGGCCACTCTCGCCATGCACGTACTCTGCATGTCGCGGCGGAGCGACGAGAGGTCGCTCCGCGCCTTGATGGAGCGGCACGGCGCTGCCGATCAAGTCAAGGATGATGCGTGCGTTGCGGGTGGTGGCCGTGATCGGAGCGTTGCCAGCGACGGTGGTCACGCCGAGTAATTCGGCGTGACGGGCAGCCACGATCAACGCCACCGCGTCGTCGTGTCCCGGATCGCAGTCCACGATCATTTTTGGTCCTCTTGGCACCTCGCCGAATCTAGTGGTCATGTGACAAAGTTGAGGAGTGAAGAAGTTCGATGTCGTGGTCGTGGGCAGTGCCAATCTCGATTTGGTGGCGACACTCGAACATTTGCCAACACCGGGGGAGACGATCCTCGCGCTCGACTACGCGGAACACGCGGGCGGCAAAGGACTGAATCAGGCCGTGGCCTGCGCGCGGATGGGTGCGCGGACCGCATTCGTGGGCTGTGTGGGCCGAGATGACGCAGGCAGTTACCTGCGTGAAGTGCTTGAACGAGAAGGCATCGACACCTCACTCCTGCGCAACGTCGAATCACCTACAGGCCGAGCATTCATCAATGTCGACCAACAGGGTGAAAACGCCATCGTCGTGGTGTCTGGCGCCAATGCGGAGGTGACGCCCGTCGAGTTGCCTGAGGCCGCGGTGGTGTTGCTCCAACTCGAGATTCCGTTGCCGACGGTGGTGGCGACTCTTCGGGCTGCACGAAGCAAGAACATCACCACCGTGCTCAATCCAGCCCCAGCACAGTCCTTGAATGCCGAGCTGCTCTCGCTCGTCGATGTGGCAGTGCCGAATGAAAACGAAGCACGATTACTCGGTGGTAAGGAGCAATTGCTCACACTTGGCGTTCGCGAAGTGGTGACCACCCTTGGTGAACGTGGTGCTGAGGTGGCCAGCCGCGATGGTCTAACAACGGTTCCACCGCACGTAGTGACGCCAGTGGACACGGTGGGTGCGGGCGATGCATTCACTGGTGCGATGTGCGCGATGCTCGCTCAGGGCTGGTCGGTGAAAGAAGCGACACGTGTGGGCGCAGTGGCTGGCGCCTTGGCCACGACGGTGCACGGTGCGGTGCCATCACTACCCACGCGACAGGCAGTCGATACGGCGATTGGTGGGCTCTCAAAGTGACGTCGTCCGCTCAGGACATGCACTTCTATGACGAGGAGAGCGACGAGCTCGCCAAGCGCATCGTGGAGAGAGCAATGGAGCGCATTCAGATGGATCCACCACCGCTCGATGGCTCGCGCAGTCTGAGCGAACTGCAACGACTCGTCGGGCAAACCATCCGCCCGGAGGGGCGCAACGGTCTCGATGTGCTGGATGAATTCGTCAATGTGCTGGCGCCGTCGTGCATCAGCGTGGACCATCCGCTGTTCCTCTCGTTCGTGCCAGGGGCGCCCACCGAGAGTTCCGTGTTGTTCGATCTCATGGTGAGTGCATCGAACATCTACGGCGGTTCCTGGCTGGAAGGTGCAGGTGCCGTGTACGCCGAGAACCAGGCGTTGCGGTGGTTGGCCGACTTGGCGGAACTCCCTGCAAGTGCGGGTGGAGTGTTCGTCAGTGGCGGCAGTGCGGGAAACCTGTCGGCGCTCATCGCTGCTCGTCATCGTTGGCGCCAACGCTCAGTAGGAACCCTTGATCGAGTTCGTCCCTTGATCCTCGGAACGGGTGGCGCTCACTCGTCCATCTCACAGGCCGCCTCGGCTATGGACGCCGACTATCTGCGTTGCGCGACCGACGAACGCGGTCGATCCTCGGGTGCCGCCATGCGTGAACTAGTCGAATCGCTATCAGGGGAGGATCGCCGTCGAGTCTGCGCAGTCGTAGCCACGGCGGGCACGACGAACCTCGGTGTGGTGGATGACCTGTCAGGTGTGGCGGATGTGGCGAACGAGATCGGTATCTGGTTCCACGTGGATGGCGCGTACGGTGCTGCGGCCCTCTGCGCACCGAGTGCCCGCGACCTCTTCACCGGAATCGAACGCGCAGACAGTCTGATCGTCGATCCGCACAAGTGGCTGTTTGCGCCGTACGACTGCTGTGCGTTGATCTATCGCGACCCCGCTCATGCACGTCTCGCCCACACGCAACATGCGGAGTACCTCGACGTGCTGCAACAAGACGAGCCTCGGGATGAGGCGTGGAATCCGAGTGACCTCGCTCACCACCTCACTCGACGCACACGTGGCTTACCGTTCTGGTTCAGTCTCGCCATGCACGGCACGGAGGCGTATGCCGATGCAATGGAGGAAACGTTGCGTGTGTCGCGAGAGATCGCGGCAGTGATTACTGATACCGACTACCTGGATTTGTTGATGGAGCCGGAATTGTCGATCGTGGTTTTTCGCCGACGGGGTTGGAGTGCCGAGCAGTATCGCGAGTGGAGCGATCGTCAGCTTGCCGAGGGTAAGGCATTCATCGTTCCCTCACACTTCCAAGGCGAGACGATGTTGCGGTTGTGCATCGTGAACCCGAGAACCACCACTGCACAGCTGACCGAGGTGCTGCGCACCCTGGCCTGATTACTTCTTGGAGGGTTCCTTCTTGGCGACGGCCTTCTTGCGGGTGCCGTAACGCTTGTTGAAGCGCTCGACGCGACCAGCCGAGTCGATGATCTTCATCTGACCGGTGAAGAACGGGTGGCTGGCATTGCTGATGTCCAGCTGCACCAACGGGTAGGTGTTGCCGTCTTCCCACTGGGTGGTCTTGTTGGCATCAACGCGCATGGTGGTGCGGGTCAGCAGGCGATAGTTCGCCGACGAATCCTCAAATACGACGAACTTGTACTCGGGGTGAATGTCGGGCTTCATAGGACTGGCAAGTGTATCGGGGCAGGGCAGGTGTCTGACCGGCCTCGTGCCCCCTAGACTGCCCGAATGCCAAATCGCTGCGACGTCCTCGGGAAGAAGCCCTCGACGGGCCATTCCGTATCGCACTCCAACATCAAGACCAAGCGCTGGTGGAGGGTGAACGCCCAAAGGAAGCGCTTCTGGTTGCCGTCGGAAAAGCGTTGGGTCACGTTGAACGTCAGCGCCAAGGGTCTTCGTACCATCGACAAGGTGGGTATCGAGCGTGTCGTGTCCGACATGCGCAAGGCTGGAAAGAAGGTCTGAGTCATGGCCGCAAAGAGCAAGGATCGTCGTCCGATCATCAAGTTGCGCAGCACCGCCGACACGGGTTACGTGTACGTCACGCGCAAGAACAAGATCAATTCACGTGAGCGCATCGAGCTGAAGAAGTATGACCCGATCGTGCGCAAGCACGTCATCTTCAAAGAAGAGCGCTAAACCCTTACTGCAGCGCGCGCTGCAGATCCTCGATCACGTCGTTCGCGTCCTCGAGACCGACGGACAATCGAAGAAGACCGTCACTGATTCCTGCTGCCTGCTGATCCTCCGTCGTCATGCTCACATGCGTGCTCGTGGCGGGGTGACAGATGATCGTTTCCGGGCCTCCAAGCGACACAGCGGGACGAACGATCGACAACTTGCTCAACAGGGAGCGCGCCTTGTCGACTCCGCCGGCGATTTCGAATGAGAGCACGGTGCCGAAGTTCCTCATCTGGCTCTTCGCGAGTGCATGCTGCGGATGGTCCTCTAGGCCGGGGTAATTGACTTGATTCACGCCCGACGTGTCTTGGAGCGTGCGTGCAACTTTGAGGGCAGTCTCGCACTGGCGAGCGAAGCGCACGCCGAGAGTGCGAATACCGCGCAGTCCATTCAATGCATCACTGGCCGAAGCGGTTGATCCGTGCAGCACCGAGTAGCTCCAAATTGCGTCGATCAAGTCCTTCTCGCCTGCAAGAACTCCGAGCATCGCGTCGTTGTGGCCGGCGATTCCCTTGGTGGCTGAGTGCATCACGAGCGAAACGCCGTGTTCCAAGGGGGATTGTCCGAGAGGAGTAGCAAGCGTGGAGTCGACCAAGGTGTATGGACCCTTGATTTCTCCGATCTCCTCGAGGTTGACGAGCGCGAGTTGTGGATTGCTCGGGGTTTCGGCAATCACCAGCATCGTCTTGCCCGGTTTGACGGCTGTAGCGAACGCACCTGGAGTCGACCCGTCGACGAATGACACTTCGATGCCCAGTCGCTTGCATGGACCAGTCAAGAGAGCAAGCGTTCCGCCGTACAGCTGCTTTTGCGCGACGATGTGATCACCAGCCGAGCAGAGTGCGAAGATGGCCGTGGCGATTGCACCCATGCCAGATCCTGCGGCAATGGCGTCTTCGGCTCCCTCGAGAGCAGCGACGGCCCTCTCGAACTCTCGTACGGTTGGGTTTGCATAACGTGCGTAGTTGCCCGTTTCGTGAACGGCAACGGCGGCAGCCTTCGTTTCGTCCAATCCAGTGGACTGCCATGTGGTGCTGGGCCAAAGAACCGGTGCAAGCGAACCAGACGCATCACGTCCCGCAGTGATTGCCGTGGTGTCGCGGTGTTGCTTTGGCACCGGTTCATCGTACGAGTCGAATTCTCCTCAACATCGGCTTTACGCGGTGTGTCGTCGGTAGCCTGCACTGCGGCGACGTGGCCGAATGGCTTAGGCAAGGGCCTGCAAAGCCCTGTATCCGGGTTCGATTCCCGGCGTCGCCTCCATGGTTTCTTGCCCGTGACGCTGGTTGCGGGGACGGATGTTCGGCTGGAACGTCTCGTTGACAGCTGTCAGTCGTGGCGGGGTTTCTAGGCTCATTGCGTGGTTCGTGTTTCCGTAGCCATGCTGATCCTGTTGTCTGCCTGTGCGAGCAGTGGCGTGAACGAAGTGGATGCGCCATCTGCAACCGCAACTGGCACGGGGGACCTCGCGCAACCGGCGCTGGAACTGCTGGCAGAGGTGGACGAGCCGGTGGATGCGGCTATGCGTGTCGGTGACGATGCGATTTATCTCGTCTCACGGAAGGGAAGGGTGCTCCGGATGGTCGACGGCACCGTCGAATCCAAACCCGCGCTTGACATCACGGATTTGACGAACGCCGAGGGCGAACAGGGATTGCTGGGGTTGGCCTTTGCGCCAAATGGGTCCATTGCGTACCTCAACTACACGGACAGAAGCGGAGACACCCAAATCGTCGCTTTGACGGTGAACCAAGAAGGCGCATTGGACCGTTCCTCGATACGGACGCTCCTGACCATTGAGCAGCCGTACTCCAACCACAACGGTGGCGACGTGGTGGTGGAACCGTCAGGATCACTGCTCGTGGCCACGGGCGATGGTGGCGCGGGCGGCGATCCAGACCGGGTGGCGTTGAACGATTCTTCGATGCTCGGCAAGGTCTTGCGTATCGATCCCGACACCGGAGAGTCGACGATGTTGGCGCGAGGATTGCGTAACCCTTGGCGCGTCGACTTGTTCGAGGATCGTTTGTGGTTGGCCGACGTCGGCCAAGGCGAGTGGGAAGAAGTGAGCGTCTTGGAGGGCGTCTCGTCGATCAGCAAAGTGGTGGACTTCGGGTGGAGTGCGTATGAAGGCAATGAGCGCTTCAACGCGGATCAAGAGAGTCCGAACCACGTGCCGCCCGTGATGGTGTACGAGCACGGCGACGACGGTTGTTCAATCAGCGGTGGCGCTATTGCTCCGAACGGTGCGCTGAAAGGTCGGTACGTCTTCGCGGATTATTGCAGTGGGCGCGTGTGGTCGTTGGATGTAGGGAAGCCGGAAAGCAACAAGATCCAGATAGCTGGGGGACTGGATTCGCCTGTGGCAGTGGTTCGTGCGGGGACTGCATTGCTCGTGT
>JBDKEO010000100.1:0-14092 GCA_039795205.1 Actinomycetota bacterium | reverse complement strand
ATGACGGGCATGCCGAATGACGAGGGCACCGTCGCCAAGGTGGGCGACGAACTGGGCCGAGTTCGCGACACCAGTTGGGGCCGCGTGTTCGACGTCAAGTCGATTGCCAAGGCGAACTCGGTGGCGTACACCAGCCTCCCGCTCGTTCTGCACACCGACGAGGGGTATCGCGACCCTGCGCCGACCGTTCAACTGCAGCATTTCCTCGTGTCCGAATCGACCGGTGGCGATGCGACTCTCGTGGACGGTTTCAAGGTTGCTCACGATTTGCGAGAGCAGGCACCGGAGAAGTTCGACTTGTTGTGCGACACCGAGTTGTACTTCCACTTTGCCGACGTCGACATCGTGCTCGAAAACGATGGTCCGATCATCGAGTTGGATCCCGCAGGCAACATCAAGGCGGTTCGATTCTCCAACCACTCGTGCCAGCCGTTCCTCATCGATGCGGACAAGATGGAGGCCTACTACGACGCGTACTCCACCTTCGGCGCCATGCGCGAGGATCCGCGCTACCGCATCCAGATTCCCATGGGTGCAGGTGAGATGTACATGGTCAACAATCGTCGAGTGATGCACGGGCGTACGGGCTTCACCTCAGGTGGAAGCCGTCACCTTCAGTCCTGCTACATCGAACTCGACGAGCTGTACGGCCGTCTGTCCATCCTTGAGCGTGCTGCGCTCGCTTCACACTGAATCTCCCCAAACCCGAAAGAGAAGGAAACGTCATCATGAAGGCTGCTGTCTGCAGAGAGTTTGGTAAGCCCCTCGTCATCGAGGAGGTGAACCTCGCAGACGCCGGCCCAGGCGAGGTCAAAGTGAAGTTGGCGGCCACCGCCATTTGCCACAGCGACATCTCCTATGCCGACGGCGCATGGGGCGGCGACTTGCCAGCCGTGTACGGGCACGAATGCGCTGGCGTGGTCGAGGCCGTAGGTCTTGGTGTCACCACCGTGAAAGTGGGCGATCCCGTCGTCGTCACCTTGATTCGCTCGTGTGGCCACTGTCACGGATGCGTGCGAGGCATGCCGGTCACCTGCACCACTCAGTTCCCACTCGATGCCAAGTCGCCAATCACCGACAAGAGCGGTAACTCACTCGTGCAGAGTATGCGCACCGGTGGATTCGCCGAGCAGGTACTCGTGCACGAGTCGCAGTGCGTCACCATCCCCGGCAATGTTCCAATGACTAGCGCCTCACTGCTTGCGTGTGGTGTGATCACGGGATTTGGAGCGGTCACCAACACTGCGCGCGTGCCGGCCGGCAGTCATGTGGTGGTCATCGGAACGGGTGGCGTTGGCCTGAACTCGATCCAAGGTGCCCGTGTCAGTGGTGCCCGCACGGTGATCGCCGTGGACATCGCGGACAACAAACTCGAAGCGGCCAAGGGCTTCGGCGCCACACATGGCATCAACTCGAGCAAAGAGAACGTGCTCGAGCGCGTGATGCAACTCACCGACTCGCGCGGTGCGGACTACGTGTTCGTCACGGTGGGAGCAAAGGGCGCATTCGACTCGTCGTATGCGATGCTCGCCAAGGGCGGCTCCACCGTGCTCGTCGGAATGCCCGCCTCTGGCGTGATGTCGGAGATCGATCCCGGCACGATGGCTGCATACAGCCAGAACGTGCTCGGATCGAAGATGGGTTCGGCACGCATTCAGGTGGACATCCCCAACCTCGTGGATCTCTATCAGCAGAAGCGCGTCAAGTTGGACGAATTGATCACCAAGACGTACTCGCTCGAAGAGATCAACGAAGCCATCGCCGCGGTCAAGCGTGGCGAGGCCCTGCGCAATGTGATCGTGTTCTGAAATGAAGGTCGCCGAGATCAAGACCTTCGTGGTGGGTAACCCACCGCCACGTCACGGCGGCCGCTATTTCATCTTCGTCAAGCTCACCACCGACACCGGAGTGAGCGGCATCGGCGAGATCTACACCGCCACGTTCTCCCCGCACCTCGTGGCCAAGATGGCCGAAGAAGTCGCCGAGCGACACATCCTCGGTCAAAGTCCCTTCCACATCGAACACATGTGGCGCAACGTCTATGGACGGGGATATGCGCTGCGACCTGACCTCACACTCGGTGGAATCGTCAGCGGTCTCGAGATGGCGATGTGGGACATCTGCGGCAAGGAGACGAACAAGCCCGTCTACGAGCTGCTCGGTGGGCGTGTGCACGACAAGTTGCGCTGCTACACGTACCTCTATCCACCCGATGATCTCGACGTCTATGCGGATCACCCCGTGTACAGCGACCCGCAGGCTGCTGCAGAAGCGGCAGTGGTGGCAGTCGAGCGTGGGTTCACCGGAGTGAAGTTCGACCCCGCTGGTCGTTACTCGGTGTATGACGGCAGGCAGCCTGCGCTCGAGGCAATCGACCGTTCGGAGAAGATGGTGCGGGCTGTACGCGAAGCAGTGGGTACTCGTGCCGACATTCTGTTCGGTACACACGGGCAGTTCACTGCCTCGGGTGCAATCCGCTTGGCCAAGCGACTCGAGAAGTACGACCCGCTGTGGTTCGAGGAACCGGTGCCACCCGATAGCCCAGAAGAGATCGCCAAGGTGGCGCGCGCCACGAGTATCCCGATCTCGGCAGGTGAACGTCTCACCACCAAGTATGAGTTCCACCGCTTGTTGGACACTGGCGCCGCATCGATCATCCAGATGAACCTCGGCCGTTGTGGTGGATTGCTCGAGGCAAAGAAGATCGCATCGATGTGCGAGGTGTATCACGCCCAGATCGCTCCGCATTTGTATTGCGGCCCGATCGTCGGCGCGGCGAACATCCAGCTGGCCACGTGCTCGCCCAACTTCTTGATCCTCGAGAGCATCAAGCGTTGGGATGGCTTCCATGCCGAGATTCTGAAGAAGCCGATCCAGTTCGACAACGGCTTCGTGATCCCGTCCACTGAACCTGGACTAGGTGTGGAACTGAACGAGGAAGTCGCACTCGCTCACCCGTACGAAGGCAGTGAGTTGATGCTCGAGATGAGCGACAAACCCGCCACGCTGCAATAGAGCGACTGCTTCAGTCGTAGGATCGAGTCATGAGTCGCATGCCCGCGGTCTTCTTCGGACATGGCAGCCCGATGAACGCGCTCGAGCACAACCGGTTCACTGAAAGTTGGGCCGAGTTCGGTCGTGAAGTGGGGAAGCCGCGTGCAGTTCTGGCCATTTCTGCGCACTGGTACGTGGGATTCACCGCGGTGACGGCAATGCAGGAGCCAAAGACGATCCACGACTTCTTCGGCTTTCCCCAACAGTTGTTCGACGTGGAGTACCCCGCTCCTGGCGACGTGGGATTGGCGCGCGAGGTGGCGACGGCACTCGGCCCGACATGGGTGGGGGAAGATCTCGATTCGTGGGGAATCGATCACGGCACGTGGTCGGTATTGGTCCACGTATTTCCCCACGCGGATGTTCCCGTCGTGCAACTGGCGATCGACATGAACAAATCCCTTGCCGAGCACATCGATCTCGGTTCGAAATTGAACGGACTTCGCGATGACGGCGTGCTCGTCATGGGGAGTGGCAACGTCGTGCACAACCTGCGTGCGATGGACTGGTCGCAACCCGACGCAGGCTTCGACTGGAACGATTCGTTCGACCGTCACGTGCGCGAAGTGATGACGTCGGATCCACGCTCACTCGTCGACGTGGGGCACCACCCCGACTATCGCAAAGCGGTGCCTACGCCCGACCACTTTCTGCCCCTTGCCTACATTGCGGGTATTGCTGCTGAATCAGGCGCAAAGGCAGAAGTACTGGTTGGCGGACCACAGTACGGATCGCTGTCCATGACGAGTTACGTCGTTCGCTGAGCGAGTTCGGTCATCGAAATCCACTTCTAGCGTGAGGGCGTGTCCCTTGCTGAAGCACCTGGCGCGCTCGGACTGACGTCGTCCGAAGCTGCGCGGCGGTTGTCGGCCGATGGTCCGAATGAGCTGGGCGACGGCGTGCCGCGTGTGTGGTGGCGTCAGTTGGCCGCGGTGTTCACGGAGCCGATGCTGCTCCTGTTGGTCACGGCGGGAGTCGTCAACTTTCTCCTCGCTGAACCACTGGATGGTGCGTTACTGATGGCGTCCGTGCTCGTGGTCATCGGTGTCAGCGTCGTGCAGGAGCGTCGCACCGAGCGCGCATTGGCGGCACTGCGCAACCTCTCGGCTCCACGCGCATTGGTGCAGCGCGACGGAGTGCTGGTTCGCATTCCCGGGCGCGAAGTCGTGGTGGGCGACGTCTTGGTGTTGGGCGAGGGCGATCGTGTGGCGGCAGATGCGGTGCTGCTCGACTCATCGGTCATGACGGTGGACGAGTCGATGCTGACCGGAGAGTCGGTTCCCGTCACCAAGGCAGTTTCGGCTGCTTCTCGACAACTGGAGCGACCGGGAGGCGATGGTCTGTGGAGCGTCTTTGCAGGAACGCTCGTCGTTCGGGGGCGGGGCAAAGCGCTCGTCATGGCCACAGCGAAGAACACGGAATTCGGCCGCATCGGCGAGGCACTTGGTTCGATCACGACTGAACGCACTGCACTCCAGCAAGAAGTCGGCAGGTTGGTGCGAGTCATCGCCATAGTTGGCGTACTGGCCGCTGTGTCCGTCATCGTCATCTACGGACTGACGCGCGGTGGTTGGCTGAATGCGTCGTTGGCGGGAATCGCCGTGGCGATGTCGATGCTGCCCGAGGAATTTCCCGTGGTGCTTACCGTGTTTCTCGCCCTTGGGGCGTGGCGGATGTCCAAGCGCAAGGTGTTGGCACGGCGCTCAGCGGTGGTCGAAGCATTGGGAGCAGCGACCGTGATCTGCGTGGACAAGACGGGGACGCTCACGATCAACAGAATGACGATCGACGAAGTGATCGTCGATGGTGTCATCGAACGAATTGGTGATGGACAGCCTGGGAATTCGTCAAGTGAGGTGGTGCGAGTTGGTGCTCTCGCTTCGGCTGTCGAGCCGCATGATCCGATGGATCGCGCGTTTCGCAGTCTTGCCGAGGAGTGGGGCGTGATCGATGGTGCGCTCAACTTGGTGCACGAGTACCCCTTGTCGAGTTCGCTCTTTGCGGTCGGTCAGGTGTGGTCGGCGGGCGACGATCGCCTGATGGTCGCGGTGAAAGGCGCGCCAGAGGCCGTAATCGGACTGTGCCGGCTCTCCGAAGATGATCGAGAACGCTTGTTGATGCAGGCTCATCAGTCGGCTGATCGAGGTCAACGGGTGCTCGGCGTGGCTCTCGGTTCATGGGGGCAAGGAGCAGATCTGCCCGATTCGCTCGAACAGATTCCCTTGCGTTTGCTCGGGTTCGTGGGTTTGGTCGATCCTCCCAGGGAAGGAGCGGCCGATGCAGTGGCGATGTGCGCTCAAGCGGGAATCCGCACGGTGATGATCACCGGAGATCACCCTGGCACTGCGCGCGTGATCGCCCAACGGGTAGGAATCGACGTATCGCATGGCGTGGTGACGGGAAACGAGATCGATGCGATGACCGACGACGACATGTTCGAGAAAGTGGGGAGAATCAACGTCTTTGCACGCACCAAGCCCGAGCAGAAGCTGAGATTGGTGCGCGCATTGCAGCGTCGTGTTGAGGTCGTGGCAATGACGGGCGATGGCGTGAACGACGCCCCCGCACTACGTGCCGCAGACATCGGAATCGCCATGGGGCAACGCGGTACCGATGTGGCGCGCGAGGCGGCGTCGCTCGTCATCACCGACGACAACTTCGTCTCCATCGCCGATGGTGTTCGACTTGGCAGGGGCATATTCGACAACCTGCGCAAGGCGATGTCCTATGTCATCGCCGTGCACGTCTCAATCTTCGGCATGGCGCTGTTTCCGCTCTTCAATCAGGACTGGCCGCTGGTGCTCCTGCCGCTGCAACTCGCGCTCCTCGAGTTGGTCATCGACCCCGCCTGTTCCATCGTGTTCGAGGCGGAGGATCACGATCCTCGCCTGATGAACCAGCCACCACGCAAAAAGGGTGAGCCGCTGTTCGGCAGGGGGCGGCTGGTCATCGCTGTACTGCAAGGTGTCGTCGTATTTGCCACTGTGTTCGCCGTGTACGGCTGGGCCGTCTGGTCGGGCAAGCCCGACGGGGAAGTGCGATCGCTGACCTTCGCCACGTTGGTGCTCGCGAACCTCGGCCTGATCATGGTCAATCGCTCGTGGCGATTGTCGATCGTCGGCACCATACGGGAGCGCGACAACCCGGCGATCAAGTGGATCTTTGGCGTGACGCTGTCGATTCTCACCCTGCTCATCTTCGTGCCACCCGTGCGGAGCGCGTTCGATTTCGGCGCGGTACAGGCTCGAGATATGGCGATACCTCTCCTTGCTGCAGTCGCCTCGATTCTGTGGTTCGAGGGCTACAAGGTGATGCATTGGAGGGCACTCTCCGCTCGGCAATAGTGGTCGGGTGTCTGTCAGTGCGCCACGCCTAGGTCTTCGCGAGAATCTGCCGCAGTTCCTCCTGCTCGTCGTCGTCAATGCGCTAGTCGGCGGCATGATCGGCCAGGAGCGCACGATCGTTCCACTGTTGGCGCAAGAGGAGTTCGGCCTAGCTGCGTACTCCTCGGCGCTCACTTTCATCGCCACCTTTGGCATCGTCAAGGCGTTCACCAACTTCTTCGCCGGAACGTTGTCGGATCGTTTCGGACGCAAGCCAGTACTCGTCACTGGTTGGATCATCGGATTGCCGATACCGCTGCTGTTGATGTGGGCGCCTTCGTGGGGTTGGGTGATCGTCGCCAACGTGCTCCTCGGCATCAATCAGGGACTCACATGGTCCACCACGGTGGTCATGAAGATCGATCTCGTCGGCCCGGCCAAGCGCGGTCTGGCGATGGGGTTCAACGAAGCAGCGGGCTATGGCGCGGTGGCGATCACTGCTCTGGCCACAGGCTGGATCGCGAGCAACTACGACCTCAGGCCAGAGCCGTTCTACCTAGGTATCGCCTTTGCGGTGATCGGCACGTTGCTTTCGATCATGTTCGTCCGTGAGACACACGTGCACGCGCGGCACGAGGCGGCCAATCATGCGCATCCGGCAAATGACGGACTCTCGACACGGGAGATCTTCGCCCTCACGACATACAAAGAACGTGCTCTCTCGTCGTGCAGTCAGGCTGGACTCGTCAACAACCTCAATGACGGCCTGGCGTGGGGTTTGTTTCCGTTGTTCTTTGCCGATGCAGGTTTGTCCGTTGCCCGCATCGGTGTCTTGGCCGCCTTGTATCCGGCAGTGTGGGGGCTTGGTCAGATGATCACGGGCGGGTTGTCTGACAAGATCGGCCGCAAGCCGTTGATCAGTGGGGGAATGATCCTCCAAGGTGTCGCCATTGCGCTGATTGCGTGGTTCGACTCGTTCGCCGGATGGGCGTTTGCTGCTGTTCTTCTTGGCGCTGGAACGGCGATGGTGTATCCCACTTTGCTTGCCGCCATTGGCGACGTGGCTCATCCGTCATGGCGCGCACGTTCGGTCGGTGTGTATCGCTTGTGGCGCGACGGCGGATTCGCCGTCGGTGCTTTGACGGCAGGTGTCATCGCCGATCTGTTCAGCGTGCGTGCCGCAATCTTCGCCGTGGCCGCGCTGACCGCGCTGTCGGGTGTCGTCGTGATCGTGCGGATGTACGAAACACTCAGGCCGCAACCTGCCTGAAAACGCAAACGGCGCGCCACCCGCCGAAGCGAGTGACGCGCCGAACTGCGTATGACGTGGTTTAGACGTCGAACCGATCGAGGTTCATCACCTTGGTCCACGCCTTGACGAAGTCGCGAACAAACTTGTCCTTCGCGTCGTCCTGGGCGTACACCTCGGCGAGCGCTCGCAGCTGCGAGTTCGAACCGAAGATCAAGTCGTTGCGGGTGCCCTTCCACTTGACCTCACCGGTCTTGCGGTCGCGGCCCTCGAACAACTCTTCCGACTTGTCCGTCGGCTTCCACTCGATGTCCATCGACATCAAGTTGACGAAGAAGTCGTTGGTGAGCACACCAGGCTTGCTGGTGAACACGCCGAGGTTCGAGCCCTTGTAGTTGGCGTTCAACGCCCTCATGCCACCGACGAGCACGGTCATTTCCGGCGCGCTGAGGTTGAGGTAGTTGGCCTTCTCCAGGAGCAACTGCTCGGTGGTCTGCAGGTGACCGGGGCGCAGGTAGTTGCGGAAGCCGTCGAACGTCGGCTCGAGCACCGCGAACGACTCCACATCCGTCTGCTCCTGGGTGGCGTCGCCGCGACCCGGGGTGAACGGCACTTCCACCGTCACGCCGGCATCCTTGGCGGCCTTCTCCACGGCAGCGCTACCGGCGAGCACGATGAGGTCGGCCATCGAAATCGACACACCGGCCGACTTCTGGATTTCCTCGAGCTTGCCGAGCACCTTGGTGAGTTCTGCCGGGTCGTTGGCTTCCCAGTTCTTCTGCGGTGCGAGACGCACGCGGGCGCCGTTGGCACCACCGCGCTTGTCGGTACCGCGGAAGGTCGATGCCGAGGCCCACGCCGCGCGCACCAACTCCGAGACGCTGAGCCCTGAAGCGAGTACCTTGGCCTTCAGATCCGCGACATCCTTCGCCGTCACCTTCGTGGTGGAAGCGGGGATCGGGTCCTGCCAGATGAGTTCTTCCTTCGGTACCAACTTGCCGAGGTAACGCGAACGCGGTCCCATGTCGCGGTGGGTCAACTTGAACCACGCGCGTGCGAACGCATCGGCGAGAGCCTCTGGATCTTCGGCGAAACGCTTGGAGATCTTCGCGTACTCCGGGTCGAACTTCAGACCGAGGTCGGCCGTAGTCATCATCGGGGCATGACGCCTCGATGAATCGTGTGCGTCCGGCACCGTGCCGGCCATTGCGCCACCCTTCGGCACCCACTGGTTCGCACCGGCGGGGCTCTTCACGAGCTCCCACTCGTTGTCCATGAGGATCTTGAAGTACTCGTTGTCCCACTTGGTCGGGTTGGTCGTCCACGCACCTTCGATGCCGGAGGTGATGGTGGCCACGCCGTGGCCTTCGCCCATCTTGTTGATCCAGCCGAAGCCCATGGCCTCGATCGGAGCAGCCTCGGGCTCGGGGCCGACGTACTTGCCGGGATCGCCGGCGCCGTGGGCCTTACCGAATGCGTGACCGCCACCGACGAGCGCGACGGTTTCCTCGTCGTTCATCGCCATGCGACCGAACGTCTCGCGAATGTCGCGAGCCGAAGCCACCGGGTCGGGATTGCCGTTCGGGCCTTCTGGGTTCACGTAGATGAGACCCATCTGCACTGCGGCGAGAGGGTTGGCCAACTCGCGGTCACCGGAGTAACGCTCGTCGCCGAGCCACGTGGTCTCCGTGCCCCAGTACGTCTCGTCCGGCTCGTACACGTCGGCACGACCGCCGCCGAAGCCGAAGGTCTTGAAGCCCATCGATTCGAGTGCCACGTTGCCGGCCAGGATCATCAGGTCGGCCCACGAGATCTTGTTGCCGTACTTCTGCTTGACTGGCCAGAGCAAGCGACGTGCCTTGTCCAAGTTGCCGTTGTCCGGCCACGAGTTGAGCGGCGCGAAGCGCTGCATGCCGGTGCCACCGCCACCGCGGCCGTCGGTGATGCGGTAGGTGCCCGCTGCGTGCCACGCCATGCGGATGAAGAAGGGGCCGTAGTGGCCGTAGTCGGCGGGCCACCATTCCTTCGAGTCGGTCATGATCGCCGTGAGGTCCTTGACGACTGCGTCGAGGTCGAGCTTCTTGAACTCTTCCGCGTAGTCGAAGTCGGGGTCCATCGGGTCGCCGACCGTCGGGTTGTTGTGCAGAACCTTTACGTTCAGCGAGTTGGGCCACCACTTGGTGTTGGTGGTTCCCATTTCAGCGGCGGTGATTGCACCGCCCGAAAATGGGCACTTTGCATCGTTGCTCATTGTTTCTCCTGTTTGTTGTGATTAGTGATGGTGGTTACTTGCGGTATTGCCCGGGGTCGAGGTCTTGCACTCGGGGCATCGACCCCAGTACGCCACCTCGGCCTCGTCGATCTCGAATCCGTTGTCGTTGGCTGCTTGCAAGCAGGGCATCGCACCCACGCTGCAGTCCACGTCGACTACTCGGCCGCATCCGCGGCAAATGAGGTGGTGATGGTTGTCACCAACACGATCCTCGTACAGGGCAGGCGAGCCGCTCGGTTGGATACGTCGCACCAAGCCGAGTTCGACGAACGTGTTCAACGTGTCGTACACGGACTGTCGGGAGATTGCGCCGATCTCTTCGCGCGCGACTTCGACGATGGTTTCGGCAGTGGAATGTGGCGTACTCGCCACGGCTCGCATGACCGCCAGTCGCTGGGCGGTGACATGCACGCCGCGATCCTTGAGTAGTTCCTGGGGCGACATCGGGTGGCAGATTATGACCAAATTTGGACAGAGTCCAAGTTGTGCTCGAAATTGCTCGTCCCGTTATTTGGGGCGGTGAATGACCAGCTGGCAATGGCGGGAGATCGCCGCAAAATCGCCGTCCCGGTGGAGTATCGGCACTCCGTGACGGATGGCCACGGAGGCAATCAGGCAGTCGACCAACCGGCGGACAGTCTCGCCTTGAGCCCGACACCGGCGATAGAGCGAAGCCGCACTCTCGTAGTCCACGGACTGAATATCGAGCAGAGAGGTACGGGCAAGCAGCCCCCTGAGATCGCGAAGATGTGAGTCGTCCCGCGCACCGGCGAAGAGTTCCATCGACACCACATCGCAGGAGGCAATGTCACTGGAGAGCAAGCGGTCGACTTCACGACATTCGGGGCTTGACGTATCGCGGAGAAACTCCACCCAAGCCGAGGTGTCGATGAGGATCACGATTGGCGGTTGGCTCGCAGGTCGTCGAGATTGCCCGACCATCCTGAGCCACGCAGCGCACGAGCGGTCTTGATGTCGAGTGCTTCGTTTGCGAGGTGACGCAATGCAAAGTTGACTGCCTCGCGCTTGGTGCCGAGTGAGTATCGCTCCATCACCTTGAGGCAGGCGTCCTCGTCGATGTCGATGTTGGTGCGAGCCATACACCAATCATACACCACATGCCGAACATCACCGTCATGTGTGCGCGAGCCATGCCTGGCGATCTTGCGTTCAGTGCCCACTGATCGGGCGTGGGGAACTAATTTTGGGGTCTTCATGACCCTCTTCCTGGTCTTGTTGGCGCACCTGCTGCCGGGGGCCATCCTCCTGCTGGGCGGTCGCCGTCGGCCGGTGACGGCGGCGTTGATCGGCCTCGGCATCCTGCTCGCTTCGGTGGTCGTCACCATTCGCGGCGGCATCACCTCAGAGCCGTTTACTGCGTCGTGGACCTGGATCGACGCACTCGGGTTCACCATCTCATTGAGACTCGACGGTTTTGCCGTGCTGATGACCTTGCTCGTTGCCATTCTCGGTATTGCCGTGCTGGCGTATTCGATTGCGTACTTCGATCACGACGCCAACTACGCGAAGTTCGTCGGATTGTTCATGGCCTTCGCTGGCTCGATGACGGGTCTCGTCATGGCGACGGACCTGTTCACCATGTTCGTGTTCTGGGAGCTCACGTCGATCTGGTCGTTCCTGCTGATCGGCATGAACGATCGATCGGCGTCGGCCCGACAGGCGGCAATGCGCGCGTTGCTCACGACGGGCGCAGGTGGGTTGTGTCTGTTGGCTGGCGTCGCGCTGCTCCAAGTGTCGACGGGCACCACGTCGTTCGCCGAACTCGCAGAGTTGACACCTTCGGGAACGCTCGTCAATGTTGCGGCGGCGATGTTGTTGCTCGGCGCATTCACGAAGTCGGCACAGTTCCCGTTCCACTTCTGGTTGCCCGGCGCGATGGCAGCGCCGACACCGGTGAGCGCGTATCTGCACTCCGCCACGATGGTCAAGGCAGGCGTCGTCTTGCTCGCGCGCACCTCGCCGATCTTCGCGGACGCTGGCGTGTGGCGTTGGTGGGTGATCATCGCTGGTGGCGCGACGATGTTGATCGGTGGTTATTCGGCGATGCGTCAGACGGATGCAAAGTTGTTGCTTGCCCACAGCACCGTTTCACAACTCGGTCTTTTGACGATCCTGATGGGCATCGGCACGCCTCTTGCCACCTATGCGGGCGTGGCACATCTGGCGGCTCATGCCATCTTCAAGATGGGTCTGTTCCTCGGCGTAGGCGTGATCGACCATGAGCTCGGAACACGAGACATCCGTCTCATTGCTGCGTCGCGCAAGCGATTGCCCGTCACGGTGGTGATGATCGGTCTTGCGAGTGTCTCGATGGCAGGTGTGATTCCGTTGCTCGGCTTCGTCACCAAGGAGAAGGCACTCGTTGCCTTGTTGGACTCAGAGGTGGGGCAGGCGGGGCAAGTCGCATTGGCCTTCGTCGTGCTTGGATCGGTGTTGTCCGTGGCCTACAGCGTGCGCATCATGCGCGCTTTCGTCGGGCCGATCGAACCAACTGAAGACGGTCATGGTCACGAAAGTCATGAATCGTCGCCCGTGTTCAAGGCTCTGCTGTCTGGCCCAGTGGTGGCGGCAGCCACGGTCTCGCTCGTATTCGGTGCCCTTGCAACCACGTTCGGCAAGTGGCTGGTTGCGCCGGCTACTTCTGTGGATCTTGCTGCAACGTCCAAGTTGGTGTTGTGGCCGGGCGTCAACACCGCATTGATCATCTCGGTAGTAGTAGTGCTCATTGGTGCGGTAGTCGGTTCGCGAATTCCGCTCGATCAATCTCGGGGCACCAAGGCTCGCGGCGAGCAGGCCTTCGATGCTTTGTACGACGGCGTATTGCGTGGAGCAAAGCGGATCACTTCGGTAACACAGTCCGGTTCGTTGCCGCTCTACGTGGCGGCGACGACGCTCGTGGTCGGTGTTGCCGCCACGGCGGGTTTGTTGCGAGGTGACGAGGGGTTTTCGGTCGACTTCGTCGATGACTCACTGCTGACCATCACGATCGTTGCTCTCGCTTCGGCCTTCGCCGTTGCGACGGCAGTGGTGCAGGTGCGCTTCACGGCGGCGTTCTTGTTGGGTGGTGTGGGCTTCGGTGTTGCGCTGTTGTTCGCCCTCCGCGGGGCGCCCGATTTGGCCGTCACCCAATTGCTCGTCGAAACGCTCACCATCGTGATCTTCCTGATCGCACTGCGCAGGATGCCTCGAACGTTTGCGCCATCGCCACAGTTCATGCCGCGGTCGGTGCGTGTGCTCGTTTCTGCGGCGGTGGGTGTGGTGGTGCCTCTGTTTGCCATGCGTGTCGTCGGCGCACGAACCGGCGAATCGGTCTCGGGTGAGTATTTCGCGAGGTCGGTGGAGGAGGCGGGTGGGCGCAACGTCGTCAACGTGATCCTCGTCGACTTCCGCGGGTTCGACACGCTCGGCGAGATCACCGTGCTCGCCGTTGCAGCGTTGGGCGTGGTCAACCTCGTGCGTGCGGCTGAGCGCATGCGACGTGCCAAAACGAGTGAAGGTGCAGCGAGATGAGGTTCCATCGCTCGGTGATTCTCGATGAGCTGGTCGACCGATGGCTGGTCAAGGTGATCGCGCTCGTTTCCGTGTATGTCACGTTTCGCGGACACAATGCTCCCGGTGGCGGGTTTGCGGGCGGGTTGATCTTCGGCTCGGTCTTCGTGTTGCAGTACCTCACCGGTAGGGAGATGCGAGTCCTGCGCAAGCCGATTCGGCACCCCGAAACACTTCTGGGTGTCGGTTTGCTCATGGCTCTAGTGACAACCGTTGCTCCGCTCTTCGTCGACGCCGCGCCGCTCGAATCGCACATCTGGTCACTCGACATTCCAGTCATTGGCGAGGTGAAGCTGGTCTCGTCGACATTTTTCGACATCGGCGTGTTCTTGGTGGTGGTGGCGACGGTGTTGCTGATGCTGCAATCGCTCGGCACCAACGATGAGCAAGGTGCAGGGGAGCGAGCATGAGCCTTTCATTGCTCGTACTGGTAGGCGTGCTGTTTGCTGCGGGCACGTACCTGTTGATGGAACGCTCTCTCACGCGCATCGCGCTCGGGGTCGGCTTGCTCGGCAACGGTGTAAACCTGCTGATCGTCGTGGCGGGTAGCACGCCTGGCGAAGCACCGATCATCGGGCGAGATGGCGAGCTGACTGATCCGTTGCCACAGGCACTCGTCCTCAC
>JBDKEO010000092.1:0-3028 GCA_039795205.1 Actinomycetota bacterium | reverse complement strand
TCTGGGCTACCGATGGAGAAGTTGTTCTTCTTCATGTTTCCCACCGAAAAGGAGCTGGGTGGTCGCCCACTCGAGATTGCGCACTGGTCGTACTTCGAATCGTGGGACCCCTACCGCAACTACCTCGTAGCCAAGGAACACTGTGGGCTCGAGGAAGCCGACGCTTCGAACTCCGGCACCTTCACCAACTTCGCGCAGAACGACCAAGCGCTATATGCCCTGCATACGTACGTCATGTATCTGAAGTTCGGTTTTGGGCGTGCCACCCAAGACGTCGGCATCGAGATTCGTCGTGGTGCAATGACACGCGAACAAGGCGTGCAACTCGTTCGTCTATACGACGGTCACTATCCCGAGGATTACATGGAGTTGTACCTCGACTACTACGGCATGACCCGTGATGAATTCGATGCTGCACTCGATCGCTGGGCCAACAAGGATCTCTTCGAGAAGAAATCGGGACGCTGGGTTCCCACCTTCGAGGTCAAGTAGTGGGTAAAGCCGTCGTCGTCATCGACTACGGCATGGGCAACTTGTTCTCAGTGGCCAGTGCACTGCGCTACTTGGGCTGCGAACCACACGTCTCCGATGATCCGTCCACGGTGCGAAGCGCACCTCATGTCATCCTTCCCGGTGTGGGTTCGTTCCGTCTGGCCATGGAACGTCTTCGCGCAAAGGGTTTGGACGAGGCGATCCACACCACGCTCACGTCCGGCAATCACCTCCTCGGCATTTGTCTTGGTATGCAGTTGCTGGGCACGTCGTCCACAGAGGACGGCACGACGCCTGGGCTCGGCATCATTCCCAACACGGTGCAATTGTTCGACGACTCGACCGGAGTCAAGATCCCCCATGTCGGATTCAACGAGATTCTTCCCACAGCAGATACCGGGCTCTTCGCTCATCTTCCCCAGAATCCGCACTTCTACTTCGTCCACTCCTATCGAATGTCGGTGGGCGAACTCGACTGTGCTCGTGCGACCTGCCATTACGGCGAGGAGTTCCTTGCTGCATTCGACATGGGCAACGTCTGTGGCGCGCAATTCCATCCCGAAAAGAGTCAAGCCAACGGACTCCAACTCTTGAAGAACTTCCTCTCGCGATGAATCACGTCCGTAAACGCCTGATCTTTGCCCTGCTGTACGACTCGGGAAAGTTCATGCTGAGCCGCAATTTCCGACTGCAGCAGGTCGGTGACATCACGTGGTTGGAGAAGAACTACAACTTCCGTGAGACGGCTCTTGCAATCGATGAGCTGATCGTGCTCAACGTCGAACGCTCACGAAACTCCCTCGAACCTTTCTTTGAACATGTGAAGAAGCTGAACGACGACTGCTTCGTGCCCATCGCTGCGGGTGGCGGTATCGGTTCAGTCGAGGACGCACGCAACCTTCTTCGCTCGGGTGCCGACAAGGTGGTGATCAACAGCATCCTGCAGACCGATCGTCTACTCGTCGCCGAATTAGCGGGCGAGTTCGGCAAACAGTGCCTCGTCGCCTCGATCGATGCCAAGCGTGTCGATGGCAAGTTTCGCGTCTTCATCGACAACGGTTCGACGATGGTGGACAACGACCTCTCCTCTGTTCTCGCCGAGGTGCTCGACCTGCCGATCGGCGAGATCTATCTCAACTCGATGGATCGAGATGGCACGGGGCAGGGCTATGACGAGGAGATGTTGTCCACGCTTCCTCAAGACGTAGGCGTGCCGCTGATCCTCGCCGGAGGCGCAGGCAAGCCTGAGCACTTCGCCATCGGCCTCAGCGATGAGCGAGTAGATGCGGTGTCTACTGCGCACCTGTTCAACTTCGTCGGCAACAGTCTGCAGTTGTCGCGAGATCATCTGTTGAACGAAGGAATGCACCTCGTCAGATGGGACAGTAACCAGCTGAAGTCGCTCGCGGGTAGTGTTTGAGCTACCTCATGCAGGTTCGCAAGTTTCTTCCCATCGAGTGCGACGTGATCGTGGTGGACGGTCTGTGGGGCGTGGGCAAGACAGCTGTCACCTCAGTCATCGGCGCCATGAAGAGCGTCGAAAAGATGAAACTCGACCACGTGCACGAATACGTCTGCACGATGAACCATCTCGACAAAATGTCCGATGATGCCACTCGGTTCATGCTGCTGACCTACGCGGACATCGACCAGTACAGCAACCTGATCGGGCGTGAAATCAACTTCCGTCCGTCGGATGCATCCGGCACGAAGAACACACCGGGAAGCACGTTGAAGTACCTCCGCCGACTGTTTGCGGACGACGGCGACCAGATCGTCGACCACATCCAGTCGAACAACATCGCCCTTCACGTGGTCTCGCATCAGGTGCTCCCAGTTGGGGAACCGCTGTTCGAAGCCTTCGGCAATCGGCTGAAGATGGTGCACATCGTTCGACACCCCGTTCATCTGGCGCGGTACTGGAACGACTATCTCCGCGACTCACTGCGGCATCGGGAGTTCACCGTGTCGTTCGATGTGCGTGGTGAGAAGGTTCCGTGGTGGGCCGCCGAATGGTCGGACGACTTCATCGCCATGAACTCCATGGACCGAGCACTGTCGTCCATTTCCCACCTCTATGACTTGTTGATCAACCAATTCGAACAACACCGTGGCGATCCGCGATTACTCGTCATCTCCTTCGAAGATGTGGTGATGCGTCCGCAATCCACCTTTCCGAGAATCGCCGAATTCCTCGGCCGAGACCTGAGTCGCAAGACGGACAAGATTCTTTCGCGCGAGCGAATTCCGCGCCCGACTATCACCCACGGTCGTGCGTTCTCGGCCCACAACTGGGCGACTGACGGTGACGTCACCGAGCAACAGGTGTACGAGATGGAGATGAACTACGTCACCGAAAGCGCCTCGCCGACGGTGCTCGCGCGATTCCGCGACACCATTCGTCGCTACGACGAATTGTGGCCGAGTGAGTTGAATGCGTTCGCCGACGCGTAGGTCACGTTGCTAGGGAAACTTCGCTATCTGTGGCAGTGGGGATCCAAGAGTCCCGCGTGGCGTCTTCCCGAACAAGCAGACG
>JBDKEO010000089.1:0-3299 GCA_039795205.1 Actinomycetota bacterium | reverse complement strand
GCACCGCGTCGCGCTCCACGCAAAGAGAGTCGCAAGTTGTTCGCTGCCTTGATTGCACTCGGTTTCGCTGCAGCCGGTGCGCTGTGGGCGGTATCGCGCGAGCCAGAAACCATCACGCCGGTGAGTGAAGAGGCAACGAGTGTCCCACTCGGTCCAGTCGGCATCGCGGCAATCACGAGCTACGACCCGAATGGTGATGATGGTGAGGAAAACGAGGCCCTCACGCCGTACCTGCTTGATGGCAATCCGGAAACGCAGTGGACGAGCACCTGTTACGCCAACCAATTCTTTGGAAGCAAGCAGTATGTCGGTCTCACGATTCAGCTCAGCCAGCCCGCTACGGGAACACTCAATCTCAACATGGGCAACGCCCCGTGGACGATCGAGGTGTACCAATCCCTCGAGGGCGGCAAAGCCACGGTCACAGAATGGGGTGAGCGCACGGCGCAGAAATTCAATTCCCGTCGCCGTGGCTCCACCTTCGACATCACCACACCAGCGCAATATCTGTTGGTGCTGTTCACCGAGGCTGGTCGCAGCCCTGCATGCAGCAGCGCCAATCCATTCCAGACGATCGTCTCAGGAGTGACCTTCACCCAGAGTTAGCCTCGAGTCGTGGAATCCGAACCGCAAAACGACGACAAGTGGCTGAAGCGATTCCTCGATGTGCTGGACGACGGGATCGCCTTCATCCGTGAACGCACCACCTTCCCCATCGTCAAGATCGTGCGAGGCGCGGTGTTCGGTACGTTCGGGGTGCTGGGTGCAGTACTGGTCTTCATCTTCCTGTTGATCGCACTGTTTCGCGGGATGAATGAGTTGCTCGATCTGTGGTGGTCGCGCGAGACCGCGGTGTGGGCGAGTTATCTCATGATCGGCGGGTTGTTCCTGCTGATCGGTAGTCGTCTCATGCGGCGTCGCACTCCGCATGACTAATTTGGGTGAGCCCTCACCCCGAAAGCGAGCGACATGTCGACATCTCATCACCGCGTATTGATCATCGGTTCCGGACCAGCCGGACTCACTGCCGCCATTTACACGGCACGTGCCAGCCTGCAGCCACTCGTCATTGAGGGCGAGCCGTCCTCTACGTCTGATCAGCCGGGCGGACAGCTCATGCTCACCACGGAAGTCGAGAATTTCCCGGGATTTCCAGAGGGGATCATGGGGCCAGAGTTGATGACGCGCTGCCGCGAGCAGGCCTCTCGTTTCGGTGCACAGTTCATCACCGAGAAGGTGACGAAGGTGGACTTCTCCGCCCGTCCGTTCAAGGCATGGGTGCGTGACACGTTGTACACGGCGGACGGTGTGATCGTCTCGACTGGCGCGCAGTCCCTGATGCTCGGCTTGCCCGAGGAGAGTCGTCTCATCGGTCATGGACTCTCCACCTGCGCCACGTGTGACGGCTTCTTCTTCCGTGGTCAGAACATCGTCGTCGTGGGTGGTGGCGACTCCGCTCTTGAAGAGGCACAGTTCCTCACCAAATTTGCCGCCAAGGTCACGATCATTCACCGCCGCGACTCGTTGCGTGCCTCGAAGATCATGCAGGAGCGAGCGTTCGCCAACGAGAAAATCGAGTTCTTGTGGAACTCACAAGTGACGAAGATCCTCGGGGACGACAAAGTGACGGGCATCGAAGTTGCGAGCACCGTCGACGGCACCATATCCACACTCGATGTCACGGGTGTATTCGTGGCCATCGGTCACAAACCGAACACCGGGTTGTTCGAGGGCATCCTCGACATGGAATCCACGGGGTACCTCGTCACCAAGCCAGGTTCGACGTACACCAACATCGCTGGCGTATTCGCGTGTGGCGATGTGCAAGACCACACCTATCGTCAGGCGATCACTGCGGCCGGATCGGGTTGTATGGCCGCGATCGACTGTGAGCGGTGGCTCGAAGCACAGCACTGATCGGGAATAGTCGGCGATCGTGGTTTGTTGTCAACTAGTAACATCGGCATTCCACGAAAGGACGCATCATGGCTGACGGCATCGTCACACTGACTTCGGAAACATTCGACGAGACGGTTCGCGGTTCGGACACCCCGATCCTCGTCGACTTCTGGGCCGAATGGTGCGGGCCGTGCAAGCAGATCGCTCCAGTGCTGTCCGAGCTCGCCACCGAGAACAAGGGCAAGCTGACGGTCGCCAAGTTGAACGTGGACGATCATGGCGACATCGCCATGCGCTTCAACGTGATGAGTATCCCCACCCTGATCGTGTTCAAGCAGGGTGAGCCGGCCAAGCGTCTCGTTGGCGCCAAGGGCAAGGGTCAGCTCGTTCAGGAGCTCGCAGAATTCCTCTAACCAACGAGTCGTTGCGCGACGAGGTCTTCGTCCGCGACCTCCAGGTTCGTCTGGCTACGGCCCATTCGCTCAGCCTGGTTGGGTTGCGTCTGGGAACGTTCTGCGATCGCACGCTGACGGCCCTGCAACGGTTTCAGCGTAAACGTGGACTTCCCGTGCTCGATCATTGCGACGACGCAACTTGGCGCACCTTGATCGAGTCGACATGGGCGCTTGGTGCGCGGTTGTTGTACCTCACCTCCCCGCATCTGCGTGGTGACGACGTCGAACAGTTACAAGTTCGGCTCGCGCGACTTGGATTCAATTGCGGCAAAGCAGACGGCATCTTTGGGCAACTCACCGCACAGGGGTTGAGCGAGTTTCAACAGAACTACGGACTTGAGATCGATGGTATTTGTGGACCGCTCACACTGAAGGCGATGGAGCGAATCGGTGGTCAGAGCGGAGATGGACCAGGGGTCGTTGCCGTGCGCGAAGACGAACTCTCTCGTGTGGTCAACGACGACTCATTGAGTGTCGTCGTCGGCGCATACGACGGGATGCATCCTCTCGCCATGCACGTTGCACGGTGTCTTCGTAAGCGCGGTTACCGAGTGTTGATTGTCGAATCGAATGACGATCATCGACATTCGCTTGCAGCAAACTCGTTCAAAGCAGATCTCTACGTCGGACTGCAGGAATCATCTGCGCCGAACGTCTCGTATTACCGCACCGAGAACTTCGTGTCGCCCGTCGGCGAACGGGTATCCACGCTGCTGGCCGAGCGACTTCCCGGCCAACCGTCGCCACAAGGAGTTCGCCACCCCGTCCTGCGAGAGACCCGAATGCCGGCCATCCTGGTGAGCATTCCCCCACCCATCGGGGACCTCGTCCACAGCGCCGAAACCCTTGCTGCGACTGTCGAAACGTGGTGGTCCGAATCCCACTGACGAAATCTGGGGGTGTTTCCCACAGGGTTATCCACAGATTGTGCGCAACCTCAGGTGC
>JBDKEO010000076.1:0-13681 GCA_039795205.1 Actinomycetota bacterium | reverse complement strand
TGGGCTTCGCCGATGAGACGACCCATCTCCTTGCGTTGCTCGAGATCGCTGACTTGGCCCAACTGCGCCTTGAGCACGGACAATTGGCCCTTCTTGCCCTGAACGGCGGTGACCACGGCCTGTAGGGCACGGGTATCGGATGCGGCGGCCACTTCTCCCAACGCGCTTGCCAGCGCGTCCGCAATGCTTTGCCGCAGATCGCTCGTCATGACTTCACGAAACGCTAGTGCCCACTACCCGCTGCAACGGCGACTCGACATGACGTACGACACCACCGTGCCCGCCATGGCGACGTTGAGACTCTCGCTTCTACCCAAATGGGGAATGGAGACCCATTCGTCGACGGGAGCATCGGGATCCAATCCGTGTGCTTCGTTACCCAACACCACCGCCACTTGGCCACCAAGATCTGCCGTTCCGATGTCGGTGACCCGCTGCGAGTCGTGCGATGTCGTTCCCAGCACACGGAATCCCCATTTCCGCAAGTCGTCGAGTGCACAGTCGACGCGCACGGGAACATGAAAGGTGGCGCCGGCAGCAGCGCGCAATGCTTTCGGATTGAACGGATCGACCGTGCCCTTCATGCAGACGACGGCCCCCGCTCCGAAGGCCTCGGCGGAGCGGATCAACGTGCCGAGATTGCCGGGGTCACTCAAACGGTCCACCGCGAGCACCCAACCATCAGGTTGCGCGTCGAACGACCTCCTCACCACTTCGGCGATCACACCTTGCGGAGCCTCGGTGGTAGCGACCCGCTCGAGGACGCCGTCCTGCAATTCATGAACGGGGACGCCGCGCACGTCGAGATCTGCGAGCATCTCTGCTGAACGCGCAGGATCGACGAAGATTTCGCGCACCTGCCACTCCGCACGCAACGCCTCTTCCAGGAGATGCCTGCCCTCGACGACGAAGCTTCCGGCCTCGTCGCGTTCAGACTTGGACGACAGCAGGCGGCGAAGCCGCTGCACCCGATTGTTGCTGTACCCGAGACGGGTGTCGCTCAGACGAGAGCCCCTCGGGCTGTCTCCACCAACTTGGTGAATGCTGCCGGATCGTTGACGGCGAGATCCGCGAGGATCTTGCGATCCACCTGGACGCCGGCCTTGTTCAACCCGTTGATCAATCGGCTGTACGTGAATCCGTTCTCGCGGCAACCGGCGTTGATGCGCTGGATCCACAGGCTGCGGAACTCACCCTTGCGGGCGCGACGATCGCGAAATGCGTACTGTCCCGAGTGCAACACCTGCTCGTTGGCCGACCGGAAGGTGCGGCTGCGGTCACCGTAGTAACCCTTGGCCTTCTCCAGGATCGCCTTGTGCTTCTTCTTGGCGTGAACCGCCCTCTTTACTCTTGCCATGTCGTGGTCTCCTCTCGATCCAAATCCGGTTTAACGCTCGCCAAGAAGGCGCTTGATTCGCTTCACGTCTCCCGAGTGCACGTCGACGAATCCGTCGAGGCGGCGGGTACGCGTGGATGGCTTGTGCTCGAACAGGTGCTGACGCATCGACTGCTGGCGACGGAGCTTGCCCGTCCCTGTCTTGCGGAACCGCTTGGCGGCCGTCTTGGAGGTCTTCATCTTTGGCATCTTGTCGTTCCTTCCCTGTTCCTTCTTGTCGTTCTCGTTGCTTACTGGGCGATCTGAGTCTCGGTGGCCGCAGGTTCCGGATTGCCCGGGGCCTGCTTCTCCGTCGGTTTCTTCGGCTGTTTCTTCTCGGGTGACAACACCATGGTCATGCTCTTTCCCTCGAGCCGCGCATGGGTGTCCACCTTGGCGATGTCACCCAACTGCTCGATCACCGCATTGAGGAGTTTCGAACCGAGTTCCGGGTGGGCAACTTCCCGACCCCTGAACTGCAGCGTCACCTTGACCTTGTGTCCCTCTTCGAGGAACTCCTGCATGTGACGCACCTTGGTGTCGAAGTCACCCTTGCCGATCTTCGGCCTGAGCTTCACCTCTTTCATCGTGATCTGCACCGTCTTGCGACGTGACTCCTTGAGGCGCTGGGATTCCTCGTAGCGGAATTTCCCGTAGTCCATGATCCGGCACACCGGTGGGTTGGCCTGTGGGGCCACTTCCACCAAATCCAGATCTTGGCGCTGCGCGCGCTCCAAAGCGTCGGAGATGTTCACGATGCCGACCTGGGAACCATCGGCGTCCACGAGTCGCACTTCACGTGCGCGAATCTTCTCGTTGAACCGCGGCTCCTGGGCTGGCGGTGCTATGGCGTTACTTTCTTGTGCAAGCGGCGATGCCTCCCTCGATGTGTGACCGATGAGCAGGCGTGCATGCGCGAAGCCGAGCCGCTTTGCGGCTGCGACCCGAGCGCACTCGCCACCTCACCTGGAAGTGGAATTTCCGTGGTCGGGTGGGGGCTGATGTCCCCACTTGAGACGACAGGCTATCGGGAGGGCCACCCCGCCCCACGATCAGCACTTTTCGATTCGCGCGGCTTCCTGGCGCCCGAATCGGGTGGCTGCCTCGAAGGTGACTTTGGCTCCGACCGCCACGTCCCGAGTGCCATCCAGCAGCTCCGCGCAGTGAAAGAGGTAGCGCCCCCCTGCGCCGTCGTCGATCCACCCCAGCCCCTCGTGGTGGTCGAACGCGCTCACCGTTCCGTCAAGTCGCATCAATCGAACCTCGCAGGTCCGAGCGTAGACGCGATGCCGTTCCACCAGTCGTGCGCCGACATCACGGATTTTCCAGCGGGTTGGACACGATCGAGCACGAGGTGTCCAATGCCACACACCACTGCCACCGTGCGCCCCACCACACGCACCTCCCCGACCGGCCAACGATCGATCGACCTGTCAGGTTCCATGACGTGTGCACTCACCACCTTGATCCGCTGACCAGCGAACTCCCCGTAGGCGCCACCGATCCGTACCGTGCGAGCAACCTGGTCTGCCGACGCTCCGAACGACAGACGACGTTCCTCCTTGGTGATCTTCTTGGCATACGTCGGCTCACCTACCTGTGGCTCAGGTGTCCCCCAACCCGTGGCGAGTAGACGGACCAACTCGGCCGTACCGATTACGCACAAACGATCACGCAATCCCTCGACGTCGTCGGTTGCACCCACCGGAATCGACGCACGCGCGTAGACGTCGCCTTCATCGAGCGCCTCTGTCACCCGCATCACGCAAACACCGACCTGTTCGTCTCCAGCGAGAATGGCGCGCTCGACCGGAGCCGCACCCCGCCAGCGCGGCAAGAGAGAGAAATGCAGGTTGACGAATGGAATGCGCGCAAGTGTCTCTCGCGGGATCAGCCGCCCGTAGGCAACCACCACACCGAGCCAGACTCCCCCGTCCGACTCGACATAGGGGATCATCTCATTGAGATCGTGCAGCACGGGGATCCCCTTGGCTTCGGCAAGTTCATGGACCGGCGTCTTCATCAGTGCAGAACCGCGGCCACGTCGCTTCGGCTCCGCAGTCACGACCAGATCGACACGAACTCCGGACTCGAGCATCAGTGCGAGACACCGTGCCGCAGTGGCGGGAGTTCCGAGGAACACGATCCCGTCGGGTCGCGTATCGCTGAGCGGCGCGAGCATCAGCTCAGGCGAAGATGGAAAGGCTGTCTCCTGGTTGGATCCTCTTCACGGCTGCGGTACTCGCGCAACGCCACTTTGCGCTGATCGTCGGTCATGCGATCGAACATCAACACGCCTTGGAGGTGGTCGATCTCATGCTGGAAGAGACGTGCCAGCAACTCATCGGCCTCCACCTCGACATCGTTGCCGTCCAAGTCGACACCACGAACGAGGATCTGCTTGGGCCGAATCATCTCGACGAACAGTCCCGGGATCGACAGACACCCTTCGTCGTAGACCCACTCCCCGGAGGCCTCGACGATGGTCGGATTGAGGATGACCTGCGGGTCGTCGTCGATGTCCCATACGAAGATCTGCTTCTGCACACCGATTTGCGGACCGGCAAGACCAATTCCTGGCGCTTCGTACATCGTGTCCAACATCTCGTCAGCCAGAGCGACGAGCTTGCCGTCGATGTTCTGGACCTGTTCCGCAACGGCCTTCAGCACGGGATCGCCATACGTGCGAATTTTGTTGGTGGGATGTCCGGAAGACGAGTTCACGCGTGAAATGCTACTTCTCGGGATGAACGGCGAGCAGTACTTTGAGCGGACTCCGCGATCGACTGAGTCAGGAAAGTCGTTCGATTGGATCGTCGATGGTCGCGAACTTCGTATCGACACGGCGGGCGGAGTGTTCTCACGCCGTGGACTGGACGACGGAACGGAGTTCCTGATCGAGCGAGTCCCGTCACCGCCGGCGCAGGGCACGGCACTGGATCTCGGCTGTGGATGGGGCGCACTGTCCATTGCCCTTGCCGTTCGCTCGCCACACCTTCGCGTGTGGGCCGTCGACGTGAATGAACGGGCCGTCGCACTATGCAACGAGAACGCTCGCCGCAACGATCTCGAAAACGTCTCAGCCGTTCTTGCCGATGAGGTTCCCCACGATGTGCTCTTCGATGTGATCTGGTCGAACCCACCGATTCGTATCGGCAAGCGCCAACTCCACGATCTTCTCGACACCTGGTTACGGCGACTCACTCCGCGCGGCGTGGCGTGGCTGGTGGTGAGTCGACACCTTGGCGCCGACAGTCTCGCCGAGTGGCTCGGCTCGCACGGCTGGGAAGTGGAACGGATCGGCAGTCGTCGTGGCTACCGGATCCTGCGAGTAAGCCGTACGTCAGAAAGCGACGCCTAGGGCAATCTCCCCTTACAGACGTGGTGGATCGACGTGGATCCGTACGTCCTTCATCGATTCGGAACCAGTGGCCGCATCCTCCAAGACCGCGATCATCTGTTGCGCGTCACGAAAGCGAAGCACCGCGCCTTCGCCATGGCCCGACATCGGCAAACCATGCTTCGCAGCGAGGGAATGCGCCACCTCGGAGCCTCTTTTTCCACCGAGTGCAGCAGTGACCGAGAACGGCGGTAGCGACAATTCACGGCGCGCCGTCGACTCGGCCACGGCGTAGTCATCGAATCGACGATCGCGCAACGCCCGCATCAAAACGTGGTCGGGTGCATGGGTCTGCACCACCACCAAACCCGCCTCCACTTGGCGCGCAGCAGCGATGATCAAACCTGATGCAATCTCCGATGCACGGAAACGTGCAGCAAAGAGCTCCTGATCGAAATCGGCAAAGACCACCACATCGGGGCGACGGACGCGATGGATTGCGGCCTCGGTTCCCACGAACAGACTCGCGCGCTGGTCGACGTCTCGTCCTTCTTCCACGACGCAGAGCGCCGAATCGTCCCGACCACTCGCCTTGAGCAGGTCATCACCCAGTCGCTTGACACCCGGGCGGAGATTCCGAAGAGAAGTCGAAGCACACACCAGACATACCTTGGGGCGCGAAGATGCACATCGTGCACACGTGAGACCGTCGTCGTGTTCCTGCACCGCGCCACCGCACTCCGCACAACGAGTGAGTGTCCGACACGACGCACACGCGAGCAACCGAGAACGACCCTTCACGTTGAGCACCACCACTACGCGTTTGGCGCCGTCACGCACCAACTCGACGAGCCGAGAGGAGACGAGCGAATCCGCCCAATGCTCGTCCTGAGTTCGATCGACGATCTCCACGTTCGGCCACTGGTCCGGCTCGCTCTCGACTACATCGACCATTCTCCCGGCAAATTCGATGGCACTGACGCTCGGAATGGGTGACAGGAGGAAACACGGAATCGCTGCCCGACGAGCTCGCTCTACGGCAACGTCACGAGCGTGCCACGTTGGGTTACGCGACTCTTGCAGCGCGTCGTCGTGCTCGTCCACGACCACGACGGAGGCGAGATTCGGCACACTGGCGAACACTGCGCTTCGCGCACCAATGGTCACGTCGACACCCGCGGCGGCGTTCGCCCAGTCGTCGGGATACAAGGCGACCGTCAACCCTGCGGCGCGCAACACGGTCCGCAACGCAGATGCCCTCCCCACCGTCGGAGCAACCACGAGCACCGGACCACGGGCATGAATCCGGCGGACGAAATGCGCAACGTCCCACTTCGGGCCTCGCCGCACGACCACCGTGCGCGGATGATCGAAGACGGCGAGGGCTTGATCATTCGATGCCGTTACCGACGAACGCCGAGGTGCAGGCAGCGCGCGAACGAGTTTCTGCGCCGTAGCTGCTACGAGCACACTCCGCCACCTGCCACACCAACGTCGGGCCGTCCACGCAGCAAGCTCGACCACTTCTTGGGTTGGCCCCTTGGAAATGACTGCGACGATCGGCTTGATCTTCGACGCATCGACCGTCGCGGAATCGGACACTTCCACCACCCAACCGCGAACGTTGCGTCCATGTAGCGGAACGCGCACGAGATCGCCGACGATGGGCATCACGCCCAATTCACTCGGAACCTCGTAGTCGAAGACGCGATCGAGACCGGTAACGTCGGGAACGACCGAGACGACCTGCACGTGCGCCCGGGCGCCTCTGGCCGGTCCTACTTGAGCTTCAGCGCCTTGGCGAGATCGTCGAGCTTGCTCAACTTCTCCCAAGTGAAGGAAGCACCGGATCGACCGAAGTGTCCGTAGGCGGCGGTCTGTCGATAGATCGGGCGCTTCAGGTCGAGGTCACGGATGATCGCGGCCGGACGAAGGTCGAAGACCTCGCGCACTGCTCGTTCGATCGCCTGCTCGTCGACCGTGTTGGTGCCGAAGGTCTCGACGAGAATGCTGATCGGCTGGGCCATGCCGATGGCGTAGGCCACCTGCACTTCACAACGCTTGGCGGCACCAGCGGCCACCACGTGCTTGGCCACCCAGCGCGCGGCGTAGGCAGCAGAGCGGTCGACCTTGGAGGGATCCTTGCCGCTGAAAGCACCGCCACCGTGACGTCCCATTCCACCGTAGGTGTCGACGATGATCTTGCGTCCCGTGAGACCGGTGTCGGCGTGTGGACCACCCTTCACGAATTCTCCCGTCGGGTTGATGTGCACCGCGTAGTTGTCGTCCAAGAACTGCGCCGGAATCACCGGACGAATGACCTGCTCGATGAGGTCCGGACGAATGACCGAGTCGCGGGGCGTGTTGGCCGCGTGCTGCGTAGAAATCAACACCGTCGTCAACCGAACCGGCTTGCCATCCTGGTACTCGAAGGACACCTGCGTCTTGCCGTCGGGGCGGAGATACGGAATGGCGCCCGACTTGCGCGCCTCCGACAACTTCTCTGCCATGCGATGCGCGACGAAGATGGGCAACGGCATCAACTCGTCCGTCTCGTCACAGGCGTAACCGAACATCATTCCCTGGTCGCCGGCACCCTGGGTGTTCAGTGAATCGGTGCTCGCCTTGCCCGAACGAATTTCCTCACTCTTGTCGACGCCTTGGGCAATGTCGGAACTCTGATCGTCGATCGAAAGAATGACACCACACGTATTGCCGTCGAAGCCGTACTGCGCATCGTCGTAACCAATCGACTTGATGGTCTCGCGCGCGATTCGCGGAATGTCGACATAGGCCTTGGTGTTGATCTCGCCAGCCACCACGCACAAGCCGGTGGTGAGCAACGTCTCACATGCGACACGACTCTCGGGGTCGTCGGCGAGCAATGCGTCGAGTACGGCATCCGAAACTTGGTCTGCCATCTTGTCGGGGTGACCCTCGGTCACGCTCTCCGATGTGAAGGTGAAACTGCGCACTACGACTCCTCGCCTCTCTCGATGTGGCTGCACTCGCACTTCGCCGCGAGGTCGCAGCGACGCCCCAAGAGATTAGTCAGGCGGTGAGGCTTACTCGGCGCTGTCTACGGGCGCTTCTTCGACGGTTGGCTCAGCAACGACATCGACAGCGGGTTCAGCTTCGGCGGCGACTTCAGCGGTGGGCTCGGCCGCGACCGCGTCCTCGCCACCCTCCAAGCCGGCCTGCAACTCTTCGGCAGCCTCATCGAGCAACGCAGCATCCGCTTCGGCGGCGAACTCGTCGTACACCTTCATCTCGACGCTCTTGATCTTGTCGGCGGCGATTTCCTCGAAGCTGATCGAAAGTGGCTTGCGGGAAACGCTGGACACCTGAGGTGGAACCATCGTGCCGAGACCCTCACCCAACTGGTTGAAGTACGAGTTGATCTCGCGAGCACGGCGGGCCGACAGTGTGACCAGGGCGAACTTGGAGTGCGTCCTGTCCATCAACTCTTCGATCGGTGGGCTCATCATCACGTCTTCGGTCGACACGGAACGTCCTTTGTACTTGGGGATCGGCTGGTCAGGCTATCGGGCTACGCGGGCCGTGCGGATCAGCTGCAACATCGACTCGACCGTCTCCTGCAGGTCGTCATTGACGATGACGTGGTCGGCCAGTTCCTTGCCGATCGGCTCCTCTTCCTCGGCCTTGCGCAACCGCTCCACCACCTTGGCGTCTGCGTCACCGCGAGCATGCAGACGCGCTTCCTGTTCGGCGCGGGAAGGCGGCAGCACGAAAATCAGGATCGCATGGGGGTACTTGCGCTTGACCTGCTGCGCACCATCCACCTCGATTTCGAGCACGATGTCGCGACCAACCGGTGGCTCGGGATTCGGTGTGCCGTACAAGTTGCCGAGGAACTCGGTCCACTCGAGGAACCCACCCTCGGCAACACGTCGCTCGAACGTCGCGCGGTCCACGAAGTGGTATGCATCGGCAGACTCCCCCGGCCGACGCGAACGTGTCGTCCACGAACGACTGAGCCACAGATCGGTGTCGCGCGCCACCAATGCTTCGACGATCGTGCTCTTCCCCACACCACCAGGACCCGACACGACGATGATCAGGCCCATCACGCCACCTCAGCCACGATCGAGGAGGCCTGCGCGGAACTGAGCTCTCTGATCCGCGTCGTTTCGCCGAGGCCCAAGTCATCCAGGATGCGACGTGCGCGCACCTTGCCTACCCGAGGATCGGCTTCGAGCACTTTCACCGCATAGAGATAGCCCACCGCCGCATCATGACGACCAGCGGCCAAGACATCGGCAACCGAAGCGGCACCATCGGCAACCGAGACGATCGTCACGTCCATTGCAGACCTGAGTTGGGCGAGTTGTTCGAGCACTTCGCCACGCGACATGGACGAATTCTATCCGCGGGACGAGTTGCGACCCCCGCGATGGGCAATACCAATGATCTCCGACCACTCGCGAACGTCGTTCTTCTCGGCCCACCGTTCGAGCGCGTCGACGAGTCGCACCGACGTACGCGGTTGGGCGAAATGTGCCGTGCCGACCTGCACCGCCGATGCACCCGCCATCATCAACTCGAGGGCGTCGTCCACACCAACGACACCGCCTACACCGATGATCGGCAGTTGGGGCATGGCGCGATGCACGTCGAACACCGCGCGTACCGCCAACGGATGGATCGCTGGGCCCGACAATCCACCGCCTCCATTGCCCAGCTTGGGCCTTCCCGACTTCGGGTCGATCACCATGCCGAGCGCAGTGTTGATCAATGTCACCGCGCTCGCACCCTCTTCGGCAGCAGCTGCCGCGATGGCGACCAGCCGATCGGTGTTCGGGCTCAATTTTGCCCACACCGGAACACCCATGCTCGAAACTCCACGAATGATCTCGCGCACGAGCGACTCATCGTGAGCGAAGATCTGATGCGAGGACCCTGAAGCAGTCGGGTGACCCGACACGTTGGGACAAGAGAGGTTGATCTCGATCGCCGTTACTGCCGCCGTCCCCACGACTCGCGCGGCCTCGATGTAGTCCTGCACCCCGAAGCCCCACACGCTGGCCACGGTCGTGACGTTCTGTGCCTGCAGTTTCGGGAATTCGTCCCGCACCCACGCCTCGGCCCCCATGCCCTGCAACCCGACGCTGTTCAACATGCCACTCGTGGTCGGAGCCAGACGCGGCGGCGGATTCCCCTCCCAGGCGAAGGGCGCAATCGACTTCACCACCACCGCACCCAAGCGGGACAGGTCCACATACCGCGACAACTCCGTGGAATGTCCAACCGTGCCCGACGCCGTCATCACCGGGTTGCGCAACTCGAGCGAGCCCACCCGCGCCGTGATCACCGCTCGTGAAACTCCTGCAACGTCTTCACCGTCATCGGTTCCGACGCTCGCTCCACCATGCCCTGCACGGCGGCAAGTGCGGCCTTGATCGTGGTGACTGCAGAAACACGATGAATATTTGCGGCTTTGCGGATGGCTTCACCGTCGCGATGCGTGCCCTTGCCTCTCGGAGTATTGATGACGAAGGCAATTTCGCCGCGCTCGATCAGCCCCACTGCATCTTCACCAGTCGAACGACCACGTTCAGAGACCTTCGCCACTACGCCATCCACGCTGATTCCCGCTGTGCGCAAATGTTCGGCCGTGCCGGTCGTCGCCACGATTCGCAATCCCAGTTGGCGTAATCCCTGGGCCACGCGAACACCGTCGCCCTTGTCGGCATCGTTCAAAGACAAGAACACCGTTCCCGATTGGGGCAACTCGGTGTAGACGGCCGTCTGTGCTTTCAGAAACGCACGGCCGAACGACTTGTCGATTCCCATCACTTCACCGGTCGATCGCATCTCAGGACCGAGCGCCGTATCGACATCGGGGAAACGACTGAACGGCAACATTGCTTCCTTCACCGAGACATGGCGTCCTGTCACCGGTTCCCGCAGCACGCCTTCCGTGCGGAGTTCGGCGAGTGTCGCACCGAGCATCACGCGCGTGGCCACTTTGACCAACTCGACACCCGTCGCTTTGGCGACGAATGGCACCGTTCGACTCGCGCGAGGGTTGGCCTCGATCACGTACACCGTGTTCTCGTGCACGGCGAACTGCACGTTGATCAAGCCCACGACGTGGAGTGCTTCGGCGATCTTGCGGACATGCATCTCGACGGTGGCAATGACGTCTTGGCTGAGTCCCACTGGCGGCAACACGCATGCGGAGTCGCCCGAGTGGATACCCGCCTGCTCCACGTGCTCCATCACTCCACCGATCAACACCTCGCCAGTTGCATCGCGCAAGGCATCGACGTCGATCTCCACTGCATCGTTGAGATAGCGGTCGATCAACACCGGGCGTGTGGCGGACAATCCACCTTCGCGACCCAGCGTTCCCACTGCAGCGATCTCGTTCATCGCGCGCTCGAGGTGCTGGTCGTCGTACACGATCTGCATCGCTCGACCACCCAACACGTAACTCGGACGGACGAGCACCGGATACCCGACACCATGAGCCACTCCCAGCGCCTCGTCCAGGTTCGTGGCAGTGCCTCCCGGTGGCTGTGGAATCCCCAGTTCGGCACACAGGACGTTCCACTTCTCACGATCTTCCGCGAGATCGATCGATTTGGGTGCCGTGCCTGCGATCAGGTGCGCGGGAATCTTGTCGGCCAACTTGAGTGGGGTCTGGCCACCCAGACTGACGATGACCTTCGGATCCCGACCCGAGGCCTCACGCTCCGAGCGAATCACGTGCATCACGTCCTCGATCGTGAGTGGCTCGAAATACAACCGATCGGAGGTGTCGTAGTCGGTCGACACCGTTTCTGGATTGCAGTTCATCATCACCGTCTCGAAACCGGCATCGCGCAAAGCGAAGCTCGCGTGCACACAGCAATAGTCGAACTCGATGCCTTGACCGATGCGGTTGGGCCCTGAGCCGAGGATGATCACGCGATCCTTGTTCGAGGGGCGCACCTCGTCTTCGTCCTCGAACGTCGAGTACATGTACGGCGTCTCTGCGGAGAACTCCGCGCTGCACGTATCGACCGACTTGTACGTCGGACGCACCCCGTGGCGCTCGCGCAACTGCATGACCTCCTCGGGAGTCAGGCCGGCAAGGTGTGCAATTTGAGCATCGGAGAAGCCAAGGCCCTTGATTCGTCGCCACTCGTATGCGTCGAATCGGCGCACGTCTCCACGTTCGACGTCATGACGTGCGTCGACGATCATGGCCATCTGATCGAGGAACCACGGATCGATCTTGCAGGCATCATGAATTCGACGGGCATCGATACCTCGTCGAATACCCTCGGCGACGAGGAACAGCCGCTCCGGAGTCGGCACACTCATCGCCGCAATCAAGGCATCGTCGTCCATCGTCCGCATCCCGGCTTCCGCCGGATCGGCGTTCAACCCGAGCCGACCCGTCTCGAGAGACCGCAGCGCCTTCTGCAAACTCTCGGCGAACGTTCTGCCAATGGCCATTGCTTCGCCCACCGACTGCATTTGAGTGCCGAGCACGCCTGTCGTACCGGGGAACTTCTCGAATGCCCAACGTGGCACCTTCGTCACGACGTAGTCGATCACCGGTTCGAAGCTCGCGGGCGTCTTCTTCGTGATGTCGTTCGTGATCTCGTCCAGCGTGTACCCCACCGCCAATTTCGCTGCGATCTTGGCAATGGGAAATCCCGTGGCCTTGGAGGCGAGTGCCGAGGATCGCGACACACGCGGGTTCATCTCGATGACGACCTGTTCACCAGTCTGTGGGTCGACGGCGAACTGGACGTTGGAACCACCCGTCTCCACGCCCACTCGGCGGATACAGGCGAATGCCGCGTCTCGCATCTCCTGGTACTCGACGTCGGAGAGCGTCATCGCCGGCGCGACGGTGATGGAGTCACCGGTATGAACGCCCATCGGGTCGACGTTCTCGATCGAGCAGATGATCACGCAGTTGTCCGCGCGATCACGCATCACCTCGAGTTCGTACTCCTTCCACCCGGCGATCGACTTCTCGATCAGGATCTCGGAGATCGGGCTTGCCGCAAGACCCGTCGCCGCCACCTTGCGGAACTCCTCGTCGGTGTGGGCGATACCCGTGCCGCGCCCACCGAGGATGTACGCGGGTCGAATGATCACCGGGAGTCCGACTTCTGCGAGCACCTCCCAGGCTTCTTCCATCGAATGTGCGACGCCACTCTTCGGCACACGAAGTCCGATCTCCAACATGGCGCGCTTGAACTTGTCGCGGTCTTCGGCCGTGGCGATGGCTTCGGCATTCGCGCCGATCAACTCGGGCGTGCCGGGCACGCCTACTCGACCCCTGGCATGCAACTCCATCGCCAGGTTGAGTGCGGTTTGTCCGCCAAGTGTCGGCAAGACGGCATCGGGTCGCTCGCGTTCGATGATCGCTTCGAGAAACTCGGCGGTGAGAGGCTCGATGTACGTCCGATCCGCGAATGACGGATCGGTCATGATCGTCGCCGGGTTGGAGTTGGCCAAGATCACGCGGTAGCCCTCGCTCCGCAACACACGACATGCCTGGGTTCCCGAGTAGTCGAACTCACAGGCTTGGCCGATCACGATCGGGCCTGATCCGATGATCAGGATCGACTCGATGTCGTTGCGCCGCGGCATCAGCGACCCTCCATCAACGTACGGAAACGATCGAACAAGTAGCGGCTGTCGTGAGGACCGGGCCCTGCTTCGGGGTGGTACTGCACACTGAACGCGCGGGCCCCCTGCACCTTCATCCCCTCGTTGGTCTCATCGTTGAGGTTCACATGGGTGACCTTGACCTTGTCGCCGAGTGAAGTGGGATCGACGCAGAAGTTGTGGTTTTGGCTGGTGATCTCCACGCGCCCCGTCTCGATGTCACGCACCGGGTGATTCGCGCCATGATGCCCGAACGGCAACTTGAACGTCTTGCCACCGAGGGCGAGCGAGAGAATCTGATGACCGAGACAGATTCCGAACAACGGCAC
>JBDKEO010000036.1:0-4737 GCA_039795205.1 Actinomycetota bacterium | reverse complement strand
CGCAAGGTGCAGCGCTTCTTGTCGCAGCCGTTCTTCGTGGCCGAAGTCTTCACCGGTCTCAAGGGTGAATACGTCAAGATCGAAGAGACGGTGGAGAGCTTCGAAGCCATCATCAAGGGCGATCTCGACGACGTACCGGAGCAGGCGTTCCTCAACGTGGGTGGCGTCGAGCAGGTGCTCGCCAAGGCCAAGGCCCTCCAGGAGAACGCATAACCATGGCCGAAGCGATGAAGGTGGAGGTGGTGTCGCCGGAGCGCGTGTTGTTCTCGGGTGAAGCCACTCAAGTGGTCACGCGCACCATGGAAGGCGGCGAGATCGCCTTCCTGCGCGGACACATCCCCTTCCTCGGAGCGCTCGTGGAGAGCCACACGCGGATCTACCTCACGAGCGGCAAGGTGCAAGACCTCGCCGTGCACGGTGGGTTCGTCGAGGTGGCACCCGACCACGTCACGATCCTCTCGGACACCGCTGAGTTGGCCGAGAGCATCGACGTCACTCGTGCTCGTGCGGCCAAGGAGCGTGCAGAAGCAGCACTGCGCCAAGGCAACGATGCCACGGTGGAATCTGCTCTGCGCAGGGCACACGCCCGCCTCGCTGCCACCGGTGGCTTGGACTCCGACAAGGCCGGCCACTAACACTCGCCCGTGGCGAAGTTTCCCTTCACCTGCGCCCTGATCACGGGTGCATCGAGCGGTATCGGTGAAGAAATGGTGCACTTGCTCGGCAAAGCCAAGATCAAGATGGTGCTCGTGGCGCGCCGCGAAGATCGTTTGCGTCAACTAGCCGAGCAGTACCCAAACGTCGAGGTGCTGCCAGCCGACCTACAAACCCTCGAGGGTGTGGTGCGGGTGGAGGAGCGTCTGCGCGATGTGACCAAGGCGCCGATCGACCTCGTGGTGAACAACGCGGGCTTCGGCACATCGGGTGCGATGCAGCGCCAGGACATCGATCGTTTGTCGAACGAGATCCGCCTGAACGTGCTCGCGCTCACGCGGATCACGCACGCGGCGCTCAACCACATGTCGGCGCGTGGTCGCGGTTATGTGTTGAACGTGTCCAGCGTGGCGAGTTTCCAGCCCAACCCTGGTTTGGCCGTGTACTCGGCGACGAAGGCGTTCGTCACCTCACTCACCGAGGCGCTGCATGAAGAGGCGCGGGGTAGCGGAGTACGCGTGACGGCGCTCTGCCCGGGGCTCACCAAGACGGAGTTCCAGAGCATCAGCAACACCACGGGCTTCGAGTCGCAGTTTCCACGTATTGCGTGGACGTCGGCTCGCATGGTGGCACGCGCCGGCTTGCACGGTGTGGCCAAGGGCAAGGCAATCGTGGTTCCGGGTGTGCTGTACAAGGTGCTCGTCTCGGTGTCGTCGGTGATGCCGCGCAGGTTGCAGCGCCGCTTCATTCGCGTGCTCACGCGTCGCTGACTCGTTATTGCTTAGTTGCCGTTGTCGTCGGTGAAATACGCGTTGATCCGGTCGTGGCGGTGGTGCGTATCGATGTAGCGAATGGTGCCGCTGCGTGAGCGCATCACCAAACTGTGCGAACGAGCGCCGTATGCGTCGTAACGAACACCGCGGAGCAACTCGCCGTCCGTGACGCCGGTGGCGGCGAAGAACACGTCGTCGCCGCGCACGAGATCGTCGGTCGTGAGTACGCGTGAGCAGTCGTAGCCATTGGCTTCGGCTGTCTTGCGCTCTTCTTCGTTGCGTGGGTGGAGGCGACCGATGATCTCGCCGCCCATGGCCTTCAGCGCGGCGGCTGCAGTGACGCCCTCGGGCGTGCCGCCGATGCCGATCAGCATGTCGACACCCGTGTCGGGCGATGCCGCGGCGATGGCGCCGAAGATGTCGCCGTCGGAGATCAAACGAATGCGCGCACCCGTCTTGCGAACTTCGGCGATCAAGTCGTCGTGGCGTGGACGATCGAGGATCATCACCGTCACTTCGCTGACGAGCTTCTTCATCGCTCGCGCCACTTCTTTGATGTTCTTGGTGGGCGTGAGGGTGAGATCGATGGCGCTAGCGGCCTCCGGGCCGACGGCGATCTTCTCCATGTACACGCACGGACCGGGGTTGAACATCGAGCCACGCTCGGCGACCGCGATCACTGAGAGTGCGTTGCCACGACCGAGCGAGGTGAGCGTGGTGCCGTCGATCGGGTCGACAGCCACGTCGGTGAGCGGGGTACTGCCGTTGCCCACGCGCTCGCCGTTGTAGAGCATGGGCGCTTCGTCCTTTTCGCCTTCGCCGATGACGACGATTCCATCCATGCTCACCGTTTCGAGCACGTTGCGCATGGCGTCGACCGCAGCGCCGTCGGCTGCGTTCTTGTCGCCGCGGCCCACCCAGCGGGAAGCAGAAAGTGCGGCCGATTCGGTGACCCGCACCAACTCCATGGCGAGGTTGCGGTCGGGACGTTCGCGTGCGGTCATCGCCACCAAACTACTCGCACTTCGCGTATGCGCGGAAACGATGTAGCGTTCGGGCAATGAGCGACGACTGGGATCCTCGTGATCCGGAATCGCCGACGACCCGATTCGATCTCAGTGATTGGACGGTCGATGATCGCGCCGAGGTGATCGCCGCCTTGGCCGAAGCCGAGATTGCCCATTCGTGGGACGGAGACGAACTGCTCGTTGCCCAAGCCAACGAAGATGGCGCCGAGCGAATCTTGGATGAGATCGAAGCCACGTTCGACGACGATGATGACGACGACGATTCTGACGACAACGTCACCGAATACGAACTGGACGACTGGACCGAAGGAGAGCGCAGCAAGCTCTCCGAGATGCTCGACACGCTCGACATCGGGTACCGCTGGGAGGGCCCGATCCTCGTCGTGCCGGTGGGCGTGGAAGACGTGGTGGACTCGTGCCTGGACTCGATCGATGGTCGCGGCGTGGAGATGACCGACGACTGAGTAGCTCGTAGATAGGGCCAATGGCCCGCTCGTCTCGTGAGAGGCGCAAGAGCTCGGATAGACAGAAGGGCGCATGACGGACAGCACCGTGCTCGCCGAACTCGAGATTTGGCATTCTCGCCCGTTCACACCGACGCGTCGAGTGTCACTCGGCAACGTGATGCTGCCAGTGGATCCGGCTCCCGGTTTGGGTGGCATTTTGCTCGGCGGAATCGTTGCTGCGCACTTACATGAAGTGGACGAGGATCTGCATCCTGACATCGCACGTCTCGTACATCAGGTGGATCGCGGCGATCGGGTGGTGCAACCGAGGTTGCGTCACCGCTTCCAAGTGGATCGTCACGGGCTAGCCCGCAGCACACACCGACTGCTCGGCAACGGTGAGCAGGTTGAGTTCGCGTTCGAGAACTCCGGTTCGCCACTGCAACAGGTGCTTGGCGCGGTGTACGTGCTCGAGCGACTCGACAAACCCGTGCGCCACAAACTCGCGCCTCTGTTGTCGAAGGCCATGACTTGGCGCGGACCACTCGAAGGATCGTTCGTGTCGTACCTTGCCGGCGCTGGTTCGTCTGCGTTGAGTGCAATCGCCGACCCGCGTGCATGGGCCCTCGAGATTCTTGGGTTTCCCGCTGGCACGGTGAAACCGTCGAAGAAGGAGATCCAAGCGAAGTTCCGTGAAGGGTTGCGCAACGTACACCCCGACCACGGTGGTGACACGCGTGAAGCGAGCAAGTTGATCGACGAGCTCGGTGAAGCTCGTCGCGTGCTGCTCGGTTCGTGAGCCCACGCGGCATCGCGCTGTTCCCCGGGGCGGGGAGTTCCAGCGATCATCCTGCGCTGATCGCGATCGAAAGCGCCCTACGCCCCTTGCCTGTCGGTCGCTTCGACTTTCCCTCTCGCAAGGCAGGCAAGAAGTTTCCCGACAAGGCCGAGGTGTTGGTGGCGTGCGTGGTGGAGGAAGTGACGGCTCTTGCTTCCGAAATTGGCTGCACTACCGCAGACATCGTGATCGGTGGACGTTCGATGGGTGGGCGGATGTGCAGCATGGCGATTGCCGAAGGTCTGTGGGTGGCGGGTCTCGTGTGCATCGGCTATCCGTTGCATCCGCCGAAGAAGCCCGATCAACTGCGCACTGCACACCTGCCGCAGGTGGTGGTGCCGAGTTTGTTCGTGAGCGGAACCAAGGACGAGTTCGCCACGCCCGACGAGTTACGACACGAGTTGCGCGTGATGCCCAAGGCCCCGAGGATCGAGTTCATCGATGGCGGCAGACACGAACTGAAGGGCAAGGATGAAATAGTTGCCGCCGTGGTGGCCGAGTGGATCGGAGGACTGAAGTGACGGAACGAACCCGGTATCGAGACGTCACCAGTGAATTCACTGGCGTGGTGAGCGAGGTGCAGCCCATCGGTACTACGCACGTGCGGGTGGTGCTGGGTGAGATGCCTGTTCTGGATTTGCTCGACACGATCGCGATCGACGTGGGTGGCACGCTGCGCCGCTACACGGTGAGCAACGTAGGCGAAGGCCGTGCTGAGTTCGTGGCGTATCGCACCAAGCGCGGCCCGGCGACCGAGTATCTGGATTCGCTGGAGGTGGGCGCACGTGTGACCGGTCTCGCACCAGAACGCCCCGTGAAGACACCACCACCGGAAGCAACACGTGTGCTCGTGATTGGTGACGACACGGCGGTGGGCGTGGCTCGTGCGGTCTCGGTGTCACACGCGGGACGTGTGTCAGTGGCGATAGTCGGCGAAGTGTTGCCCGAAGCCGTTGCAGAACTGACTGGCGCCGCGGTGCGAGTAGTCGACACCAACG
>JBDKEO010000165.1:0-3749 GCA_039795205.1 Actinomycetota bacterium | reverse complement strand
ATCCAGACCACGCTCGGTCTGTAGATCCAGCAATCCAAGCCCGCCAAGGCGGGGCCCTGGTCGCTCCATGCCGCACGGTAAATGAGAACGATTCTCATTTTGTCGCTCGGACTGGTTAGGCTGGCGAAATGAGAATCATTCCCACAATCGCAATGGCAGCCCTTCCCCTGTTGGCTGGCTGTGCAAGTGAATCCACGGACGAGAGCCCCGCAGCGGTGGAGGCAACCGAAGTAGTCGAGCTACCCGAGGTGGTCGTCACCTACTCGGTGCTTGGCAGCGTGGTGTCTGAACTTGTTGGCGACAACGCCGAGGTGACCGTCGTCATCCCCGACGGCATTGACCCGCACAACTTCGAGCCGTCGGCGAAGGACATCGAGACGATCAACAACGCCACCCTTGTCGTAGCGAATGGTCTGGATTTTGAGGAGGGCCTGGAGGATGTTCTGGCCGGACTGGCTGCGGGTCAGGTGTTCTTCGCCGCAGACCACATCACTACCCGTGCGATGAAGGACGAGAAAGATCATGCTCACGATGAGCACGCGCACGAAGACGAGCACGCGCACGAAGACGACCACAAGGATGAGACCTCCACCACCGTTACGGAGGAAGCCGGTCACGACGAGCACGCACATGACGACCACGCTCACGACGAGCACGGACACGACGGCGCCGATCCGCACCTGTGGTTGTCGCCGTTTGCCGTGAGCGAATTCGTCGACGAACTCACCTCCACATTGGAGACTGCACTGGGTGCGGATCTGAGTGAACGGTCGGCTGCCTTGCTCGCGTCACTGAACTCCTTGGATGCGGAAATCGCCGAGCGATTCACCAGCCTCGAGTCCTGCGACCTCGTCACCGGTCACGACGAACTCGGCTATTTCGCGGATCGATACGGCTGCGAAATGATTGGTGCCGTCGTACCGTCTGCATCCACCAGTGCGGAGGCGAGTGCTCAGCAACTTGCCGAACTCAAGGAACTCGTCGAGAAGCACGGAGTGAAAGCCATCTTCACCAGCGTCGGTACTCCGCAGAATGTGGCAGAGCAGGTTGCAAACGAGACAGGCGTCCCGCTCGTAGAACTTTCCACGCACGTCATGGGTGAGAGCGACACCTATGCTGACTTCATGCGTGTACTTACCGACGATGTGGTGAACGCGCTCTCTTGACGCCGCTCTTCGCGCCGTTCATCGACAACGAGTTCATGCGGCTCGCCCTCGTGGGCGGGTTGTTGGTGGGGCTCACGTGCGCGATTGCGGGAACCTTCGTCATCTTGCGCGGACTCGCCTTCGTAGGCGATGCACTGGCTCACGGAATACTGCCCGGCATTGCGGGTGCGCTGTTGCTCGGGATCTCCGGCGTGTACGGCGCCATCGTCGGGGCGATCGTGATGATGGGTGGCGTTTCAGTGGTGCAGCGCAGGTTCAAACTCTCGGGCGACACCGCAATCGGCTTGCTGTTCGTCGGCATGCTCGCCCTCGGCGTAATCATCACCTCGCGCTCGGAGACGTTCGTCGGGGATCTCACCCGAGTGCTGTTTGGTGAACTGCTCGGTGTGTCCAGCGGTGACTTGGTGTTCCAGGCGGTGGCACTCGCGATCGTTGCGGCCATTGCCTTCGTTGGGCGTCGGCCGTTCCAATTGCTCTCGGTAGATGAGGGTCTCGCCACCACATCGGGGTTCAACGTCCGGCTGTTCGGCAACTTGCTGCTCGCGATCGTCGCCATCACCGTGATCGCCAGTTTCCAGACCGTGGGCACGTTGCTCGTACTCGGGCTCCTGGTGGCTCCTGCTGCCACCGGTGCGCTGTTTGCGCGCCGAGTGTCGTCGATGATGGCAATTGCGGCAGTCGTCGCTTCGGCATCCGTGTACGTGGGTTTGCTCGCCAGCTATCACTTCGACCTCGCCGCGGGCGCGAGCATCGTGTTCACCTCCGTCGTGGTGTTTGCCATTGCCGCGACAATTCGCGAAGTGATCAAGGGTGTCGCGCACCACGATCATCACCACGAACACCCCCACACCCACGGATCGGTGCACGTGCGATGAACGTGCACGCGCACGACCTTGCAGTTGGCCACGGTCATCACCCCGTCGTCGAGCACATCTCGTTCGATCTCGCTCCAGGCGACCTGCTCGTACTCATCGGCACCAACGGTTCCGGTAAGTCCACGTTGTTGAAGACGCTCGCTGGATTGCTGCCACCACAACACGGAGAGCTCTCGGTGTTGGGCGCACAACCCGGCAGCAAGCCGAACGAGGTGGCGTACCTGCCGCAACACCCCATCTCCACGCACACGCTCCCCTTGCGTGTGCAAGACGTAGTGGCGATGGGCCGTTATGCAGAGCTCGGCTTGCTACGACCGATGCGCAACGCCGATCGACAAGCAGTGCGCACCGCGATGGCCCGCACCGGCGCCGATGCAGTGGCCACCACACCGATTCGTGATCTCTCCGGAGGTCAACAACAACGCGCACACTTGGCGCAGGTGATCACGCGCGAAGCCAAAGTGTTGCTATTGGACGAACCCACCGCCGGCCTCGACATCAACGGCCGCCGACTGGTCGCTGAGATCATCGCCGAGGAACGCGCGAAGGGCTGCACCGTGGTGTTGGCTACGCACGAGTTGAGCGATGCAGAAAACGCCACGGCAGTGATGTTGCTGGCCCAGCGTGTGGTGGCGATGGGGCCACCGAGTGAAGCGTTGCGCGACGATTACCTGCGCGAGTGCTTCGGTTTCACCCAGCCACACTGACGCCTTCGAGCGCCAGCAGTTTGCGTTTCATCGGCAATCCCGCGGAGTAACCGCCCAGGGTGCCGTCACCTGCCACTACGCGATGGCACGGCACGATGATCGGAATCGGGTTGCGGCCATTGGCCGAGCCCACTGCTCGGTATGCCGTCGGCTTGCCAAGCATGCGCGCCTCTTCGCCGTACGACACCACCTTGCCGAACGGAATGCGCAGCAAGGTTTTCCACGCCTTCACCTGGAACGGCGTGCCCTGCAGATCGAGCGGCACGGTGAACTTGCGTCGCTTGCCCGCGAAGTACTCACCCAACTCGCGCGCCGCTAGGGCGACATGGCGTTCGGCTTTGGTCTCGCCCTTCACGCGTGCTGCCTTGCCCCGATCGATAGACACCAGTCCCTTGTTCGACGCGCGCAATACGAGCGAACCGACAGGCGAAGGAATCGTCAGACACGACAACTCTGTGTTCATGTCGAGGACATTACTCGTCCACCAACACCTGACACACTTGGCTCATGCCCACCCAAACCACTGCCGTACTCACCAGCCCTGCACGCAAGCGCATCGCGCTCGTGGCACACGACAACATGAAGGACGACTTGATCCTGTGGACGCAAGACCATCGTGAGTTGCTCACGCGTCATGAACTCGTGGGCACCGGCACTACCGCTCGGATGGTTGCCGAGCACACCAAACTCGACGTGGAGCGACTGAAGAGCGGTCCTCTCGGTGGTGACCAACAGATTGGTGGTCAGGTGGCCGACGGCAAGATCGACATCCTCGTGTTCTTCTGGGATCCACTCGAGCCCCAGCCGCACGACCCGGACATCAAGGCGCTGTTGCGAATTGCCGCCGTGTGGAACATTCCCGTTGCATGCAACCGCGCGAGTGCGGACTTCATCGTGACTTCACCGTTGATCGGCGAGCCCTACGAGCGTCGCGTTCCCGAATACCTCTAGTTGTTCTGAAGCGCCTAGTTAGTAGGAAGAGACTTCGGCGGAGGCGGCGG
>JBDKEO010000125.1:0-23609 GCA_039795205.1 Actinomycetota bacterium | reverse complement strand
TCAGGGGTGACCTTGGCCGCATCCACGGACAAGACATCCACTGCACACTTCACGAAACGATCGAACAACTGCTGATCCATGATTCCTCCTGCGGTCGAGCCCCAACCTTAGTTGGCGGGGTCTTGTTTGTCTGACCTCGTTGTTCCGTGCTCAGTGACCCATGCCGAGCCCGCCATCGACGGGGATGACCGCTCCCGTGATGTACGCGCCACCAGGTCCGGCGAGAAAGTGGACCACTTCAGCGATCTCTGCAGGTTGCGCCATTCGTGCGAGTGGCACGGCCTTCAACATTTCTTCCTTGCGCGCATCCGACAAGGCAGCGGTCATGTCCGTTTCGACTGGACCTGGGGCGACCACGTTGACCGTGATGGAACGCGATCCAATCTCGCGCGCGAGTGAACGAGCCATACCGATCAGCCCCGCCTTGGACGCTGCGTAGTTCACCTGACCGGGCGAGCCGAGCATGGCGACCACGCTCGACATGAGGACGATTCGACCCTTGCGAGCACGAAGCATCCCTTGGGTCGCACGCTTCACGACTCGAAACGTGCCGACGAGGTTGGCTTCGACGACTCGAGAAAACTGATCTTCGGACATCCGCAGGATGAGCGTGTCGTCGGTGATCCCCGCATTGGCCACGAGCACCTCCACTGGTCCGAGGCGTTCCTCTATCTCAGCGAAGGCTCGCGACACGTCATCAGGGTTCGTCACGTCGCATTGCACGCCAATGAGATCCTCGGGAGGAGGTGACGTGTTGTACGTGACCACCACGCGGTCGCCAGATTCGGCGAATCTGCGTGCACACGCAAGGCCGATGCCACGTGATCCACCAGTGACGAGTACGACTCTGCCTTGTTCGCTCATTGCGCCGACAAACCCTTTCCGTTCCACCGCATGATCGCGCTGTCAGCGGTCATGCCTGCACCGAAACCCACCATCAACACCAGATCGCCTTTGACCAGGCGACCCTGGTCGGCGGCATCGAATAGAGCGAGTGGAATTGACGCTGACGACGTGTTGCCGGTTTCGTGAATGTTGACGGCAGTTTTGTCCATGGGGCAGCCCAGTCGGTCACATGCCGCCTCGATGATCCTGATGTTTGCTTGATGTGGCACGACGAGCGCTACATCGTCGATGCCGAGACCTGCTCGTTGCAAGCTCTTCTCTGCGGAGTCGACCATGATCCGCACGGCGCGGCGAAACACTTCCTTGCCATCCATGTGAATGTGGCTGCCCACCTCGCAATACAGGAGGGGCTCGGCAGAGCCATCCGCGTCGATGTCCCAGGCCAGCAAATCGCCTCGACCATCCACTGCTTCGAGGACGGCTGCTCCCGATCCGTCAGCAAAGAGAATCGCAGTGTTGCGGTCCGTCCAGTCGACGATTCGGGAGAGCGTGTCCGTACCGATCAGCAATACTGCTCGCGCGCCAATTGCGATCAATCCGCCTGCCACGGACAGGCCGTACACGAAACCAGAACAGGCGGCATTCACGTCGAATGCCCCGCATCGGAGTCCGAGTTCGTTCTGGACTGTCGCCGATGTCGCTGGAACGGTGCGATCGGGTGTGGTGGTGGCGAGGACCACCGCGTCGATCTTCGACGGGTCGATCCCGCTCATGGCGATCGCCTGACGAGCACTGTCCACACTCAAACTGGCAGTGCTTCCGCCGATGTGTCGTCGAGCTATGCCCGTGCGTTCGCGAATCCACTGATCGGACGTGTCCATGGTGGCCGCGAGGTCGTCATTGGTCACGACCTTCTCGGGGAGAGCGGTTCCCCAGCCGGTCAGCGCAAATCCGCGCACTTTGTCACTCACGCTCGGCACGACTCGACCCTAATGGGTGCGCAACCATGCGATTGGCTGATGTGCCGTGACGCGTTCTCCCTCGACGGCGATGAACGATTGCACCACACCGTCGAAGGAGGAGCGAACCTCGTTGTCGCCGACATGACCGATCACTTGGCCGACGGTGATACGAGATCCGGCGAGCACGTTCGAATTCGGAGTGAACACTCCCGCGGCTGGGGACACCACGAGTCGTTCTATCGCGAAGAGATGCTCGCCTTCATGTGCGGTGACGGTCGGAGGCGTGGCGGCGGGAGCGAACTCGCCGAGCCATTCGAGGAGATGATCGAGATCCTCCGGTGTGGCCACGCTGATGGTGCGGGAGTTGTCGACGGTGCGTTTCGCCATGCCCGTGAGTACACCTCCAGGCCCGAGTTCGATGAAAGCAGTGATGCCCTCTTGAGCCATCGTCAGGAGTGAGTGCTTCCACCTGACGGGTGAGGAGAGTTGGGCTGAAAGTAGAGAGACCCACTCGGAGGCGTCCTGATGCGCGCGAGCATCGACATTGGCGACGATTGGCACCTCCGCGTCGCGTAGTTGAGCCTCTGCAATTGCGTCGCGCAAGCGATCTCGAGCTGCGGTCATGTACGGCGTGTGGAACGCTCCGGAAACGGGGAGCCCCATCACCTTCTTTGCACCGAGCTCCTTTGCATGGTTGGTGGCGAGGGCCACTCCGTCCAATGAGCCGGCGATAACCACTTGGCCGGGGGCGTTGAAATTGGCCACCCACACGTCGCTATCGGCGCGTCGGCAGGCAACTTCTACGTCTTCATCGTCGAGACCAAGGACCGCGGCCATCGTGCCCGGTGCGGACGAGCCGGCGTCGTGCATTGCGCTTGCCCGTTCGGTGACGAGACGCAAACCATCGTCGAACCCGAGTGATCCCGTGGCGGCCAATGCGGTGTACTCGCCGAGACTGTGCCCAGCGCAGATTCCCGGTTCGATGCCCAGACGTTCGACGGCGTCGAGCACCATCAGGGAAGCGACGAAGGTGGTCAATTGGGCGTTGCGGGTGTCCTTCAATTCGTCTGCGTCGGCATCGAGAAGGAGGTGGCCGACGTCACGACCGACGATTTCGGATGCCTCGCCGACCAGTTCCCAACTTTCGTGTTCGAGCCACGGTCTGCCCATACCAGGTCGTTGCGAACCTTGTCCGGGAAAGGTGAAAGCGAGCATGCGTCGCCAAGCGTAGAACTTCGTTGTGGTGGGTACGCTTCTTCACCCCCTGCGACCTTCACGGTCGTTCGGGCCCGAGTGGCGGAATGGCAGACGCGACGGACTCAAAATCCGTTGTTCGCAAGGGCGTGTGGGTTCAAGTCCCACCTCGGGCACCAACTGATGGAAACTGACATGCTCTTCAAATCCTCATCACGCCTCGTCGAGCGTCGTCTTCGTCGTGCATCATCCGCCCTACGTGAGAAGAACGGCGAACTGCGCATTGCCCTCGAGCAATTCGAGGTCATCGAAGACGAGTTCAACGAGACGGAGGTCCGCGCAATGGTCTCCGAGACACCTCTGGCGGAGCATGAACACCGCGAAGTGCAACGCCACCGCGAAGTGATGAAGTCGCACATCGAGGCTCTGCGCCGCGAGATCGCGGATCTGGAACAGGAACAGGATCGCCTGCTGGACCAACTGCGCAAGTAACTTCGTGCAGGTGAAGCGCTCACGGATTGCCGAGAGTCAGAGGTGAAACTCCTCGCACTGGACGGCAACTCGCTCGCGTATCGCGCCTTCTTCGCTCTACCCACCGACATGGCGACGGCGAGTGGTCAGGTAACCAATGCCGTCTTCGGGTTCGTGACGATGCTCACCAACTTGATCAAAGAACAAGGGCCGGACGGCCTCGTCGTGGTGTTCGATCGTCGAGAAAAGACCTTCCGGCACGAGGCTGCGCCCGAGTACAAGGCTCAGCGCGAGGCACAGCCCGACATCTTGTACCAGCAATTGGAAATCATTCGAGAGGTGTTGCAGGCACTTGGCGTCAAGGTGCTCGACAAGGCCGGGTTCGAAGGAGACGATCTGATCGCAACGGTGGTGGAGCGAGCATCGAAGATTGGTGCCGAAGTGGTGGTCGTGACCGGCGACCGCGACGCCTATCAGCTGGTGTGCGATCCGAACGTCAAGGTGCTGTACAACAAGCGAGGCGTGACGGACTACGCCCTGTACGACGAAGCGGGAATCTTCGAGAAGACCGGGGTGACTCCACGGCAGTACCCCGAGTACGCGGCGATGCGCGGCGACACGAGTGACAACTTGGAAGGTATTCACGGTGTCGGCGAGAAGACCGCAGCGAAGCTGATGGCCAAATACGGATCGTTGCAGGCGATCTTGGACGCAGCCGACGAGCAGACGCCGAAGCTCGCTGCGTCGTTGAAGGACGGCCGTGAGCGCGCACTGCGCAATCTCGAGTTGATGACGTTGCGTCGGGACGTGCCGATCGAAGTCGATCTGGATGCCCTTGCCCCGAAGCCGGATCTCGCCAGGGCGAAGGCGCTCTTCACGACGCTCGAGTTCAAGGCACTCACTCAGCGCGCACTCGACGTCTTCGCGAAATTCAGTGACGAGCCATTGCCCCTCGCGGAGACCGTCAAGAAGGAGAAGCCGGCCAGGCAGGTTGTGGTCGTCACGACCGTTCGAGAAGCGGTCAAGCTCTTCGAACGCCTGGAGTCACAGGAACGCGTGGCAATGATCGTGCCTGACAGCGGTGGGGGCGGAGTGGCCATTGCGGACTCGGCCGGAAAATCAACGTGGATCACCGGGAGTGTGGCGGGTTCTGGCGAAGTCATTGCTGCGGCCGCCCGCGTTCGCTCGATCGTTGGCCATGACTGCAAACCCGTGCTGCGATGGCTCCTGCGCGGCACCGACGAATTGCCGACGGTTGCGTTCGACACGTTGGTGGCTGCGTACCTCATCGATCCCGCACTGGGACAGTCGACGATCGAAGAACTCGCCCAACGCTTCAACGATGAAGGTCTGCCGTCGTCCACGACCAAGAGCGGCGAACTCGATTTTGGCGGCGCCGGGGATGCGGATTCAACAGTGTGGGGCGAGCACGTAGCTGCCCTCCCGGGTTTGGTTCCAGCCATGCAGGAATCGATCGCAGAGATCGAGGCGACGAATCTGCTGAACGAAATCGAGTTGCCGCTGATCTCCGTTTTGGCGCGGATGGAACACGTAGGCATCGGTGTCGATCGTGATCGTCTGCATCGGATCAACGAGCACCTCGAGACGGGTGTGGCTGGTTTGTTGAAGACGATTCATCAGGTTGCCGGCAAGGAGTTCAACGTGAACTCGCCTGCACAACTTCGTCAGATTCTGTTCGAGGAACGAAAGCTGACCCCGGGCAAGAAGACGAAGACGGGCTTCTCCACGGATGCTGCAACCCTGGAACGTTTGCGCGATGAGTGGCCGGAGTTCATCGATCCGTTGATGCGTTATCGCGAACTGGAAAAGTTGCGATCGACGTACGGAACCGGTTTGTTGGATGCCGTTGCCGAGGACGGGCGAATTCACGCAACGTTCAATCAGACAGTGGCCCGGACGGGCAGGTTGAGCAGCGATGCGCCGAACCTGCACAACATTCCCGTTCGTTCCGAAGAGGGGAAGGTGTTCCGTGAAGCCTTCGTCCCACGGCAGGGTTGGCAGCTGTTGGTGGCGGACTACAACCAAATCGAATTGCGCTGCATTGCACACTTGGCACAAGACCCCGGACTGATCGATGCATTCAACAAGGGCGCCGACATTCATCGCGCGACGGCCGCGCGTGTGTTCGGTGTCGACGAGAAGTCGGTGACGGCGGATCAAAGGTCGCAGGCGAAGATGGTGTCCTACGGTTTGGCCTACGGAATGGAGGCCTATGGTCTCAGTCAGCGTCTGCAGATTGGCGTCGACGAAGCCTCAGAGATCTTGGAGAGTTACTTTGCAGCCTTTCCGAGTGTCCGTCGTTACATGGATGATGCCGTGGCATCTGCCCGGAAGCGCGGCTTCACGGAGACCCTCTTCGGTCGCCGTCGTCCAATTCCCGAATTGAACTCGGACAACTTCAGAATTCGCCAGGTCGGAGAGCGTCAGGCCATGAATGCAGGCATTCAAGGACTCGCCGCGGACATCTTCAAGATTGCCCTCGTCAAGATCCAAACGAGATTGGACGAGTTGAAGATGGAGAGCCGTTTGATCCTCCAAGTGCATGACGAAGTCATCGTGGAGTCTCCTGTCGATGAGAAGGAGACGGCGGAGCGCGAGGTCTTGTCCGCCATGCAAGGTGCAGCATCGTTGCTCGTGCCACTCGAGGTGAACTTTGCGTGGGGCGACTCCTGGGCATCGGCGAAGAGTTGAGTGTCGAGAGCAATTCCGCCGAACCACACGATCACTGGTTCGAACCTTTGGCCGATCACATGGGTGCGGCCTACCTGCAGTACTCGTTCACCAAAGGAACGGTGCAGGAGGTCGACGCGTTGGAGAAGTTGCTCGACCTCTCTCCTGGGATGTCGATCTTCGACGTGGGGTGCGGTCCCGGTCGACATGCATTGGAGTTCGCTCGTCGTGGCTATCGGGTCACCGGCATCGACATTTCCGCCAAGTTCATCGAGCTTGCCCGAGAATCGGCCGTACGCGAAGCGCTGGATGCTCGCTTTGAACGTCACGACGCCCGCTCGTTACCCGGAAAGTGGATCGACCAATTCGATGCAGTGATCTGTTTGTGTCAGGGCGGGTTTGGCCTGATGGTGGGCGCGGGCGAAGACGAAAGGGTCTTTGCGGGTATTGCGTCCTGCACGAAGCCGAGCGGAAGAGTGGCGCTCTCTGCATTCAATTCGTACTTCGCCATCAAGCATTTCGCGGAGGCCGAGTTCGACGCCGACCGAGGCATCTGCATCGAGTCGACCGAGGTTCGCGATGGGGCTGGGCAGACACTCCCGACGACCCTGTGGACTGGTTGCTACACGCCCCGTGAACTTCGCCTGCTGGCGTTGCAGAACGGCCTCACTCGCGTGCGGATACACGGCGTGGAGCCAGGCCACTACGGGCCTGGGAAACCGTCCACGGATGTCCCGGAGTACCTCCTCCTGGCCGAACGGGAGCGGTGACCTCACTGGTAGCGTTTCCTCCGCTTCATCGCCGATGAAGTTGCCCTCGGGCATCCATCTCTCCCATCCACCGAAAGCATCACCGTGACCGATCTCCAGACCCTGCAATCCCCGCCCATGGGCACCTTCGACCAGGACGGCAATTACACGCCGCGCAAGGTCACCGAGCGGGACCTGACCCAGCCATTCGAGGAAGCCATCAAGGGCACGCTCGTCGAATTGAAGGAAGGCCAGCTGGTTTCCGGAACCGTGGTGCGTGTGACCAAGGACGAGGTTCTCGTCGAGATCGGCTACAAGACGGAGGGCGTGATTCTCGCCCGCGAACTTTCGATTCGAAACGACATCGATCCGACCGAAATCGTCAAGGTTGGCGAGAAGATCGAAACACTCGTGCTCACCCTCGAGGACAAAGAGGGTCGCCTGTTGCTGTCGAAGAAGCGCGCGCAGTACGAGCGAGCATGGGGAGACATCGAGAAGGTCAAGGAGCAGGATGGCACCGTCGAAGGTCTCGTCATCGAGGTCGTCAAGGGTGGCTTGATCGTCGACATCGGACTCCGTGGATTCCTTCCGGCATCACTCGTCGAGCTTCGTCGAGTGCGCGACCTCACCCCGTACATCGGCCAGAAGATCACCGCGAAGATCCTCGAACTCGATCGCAATCGCAACAACGTGGTGCTCTCACGCCGCACTCTTCTCGAGCAGAACCAGCGCGGAGCGCGTGATGAATTCCTCACCCAACTCAAGGTGGGCGAAGTTCGCAAGGGACGAATCTCGAGCGTCGTGGCATTCGGTGCCTTCGTCGACCTCGGGGGTATGGACGGGCTCATCCACGTTTCAGAGTTGTCGTGGAAGCACGTCGACAACCCGAGCGCTGTCGTCAACATCGGCGACGAAGTGACCGTCAAGGTGTTGGAAGTCGACATGGATCGCGAGCGCATCAGCCTCTCGCTGAAGGCGACTCAGCAGGATCCGTGGCAGGAATTTGCCAACGGACACCAGGTCGGACAGTTGGTCTATGGACGCGTCACGAAGTTGGTGCCGTTCGGTGCCTTCGTGCAGGTGGGCGACGGTATCGAAGGTCTCGTGCACATCTCCGAGATGTCGGCACACCATGTCGAAGCCCCGGAGCAGGTCGTCACCCCGGGTGAAGAGTTGTGGGTGAAGATCATCGATCTCGATCTTGCACGTCGTCGCATCAGTCTGTCGATCAAGCAAGCTGCTGAAGGTGGCGAGTTGGCCGAGGAGTACCGCGGACAGTTCCAGATCGATGAGCAGGGCAACTGGGTCGGCGGAGACGACAGTGCGCGCGAGGCCGCGTGGTCGGAATACTTCGAAGGTGCCGGCGAGACACCAGCCGCCGGCGAGAACCAAGGCTGACCACCACAACGCTCTCGGGGTACTGACCAGCTGATGATCCTGATCGGGCTCACGGGTGGTATCGGATCTGGAAAGTCCACCGTTGCTGCACTCCTGAGCGAACTCGGGGCGGTCGTCATCGACGGCGACCGTGTTGCGCGGGAGTTGCAGCAGCCAGGCTCCGTGGCACTCAACGAGATTGGTGAGCGTTTCGACGGCGTCATCTGCGCGGACGGTTCGCTCGATCGTGCTCGGCTCGCAGCGATCGTCTTTGCCGATGCGGCCGAACTCGCCGATCTGAATCGGATCATGTTGCCGAAGATTCACGCTGAGATAGAACGGCGGATCGACGAGCATCGACCGTCGGGTGATGTCGTCGTCCTCGACCTACCCCTGCTTGCTGAAAACCCGCGATCCGATCTGGATGGAACGGTCGTGGTCGACGTGCCGGAAGACGTCGCCGTTCAGCGCCTCGTTTCGGCGCGCGGCATGAGCGAGAGTGATGCCCGTGCCCGAATTGCTCGGCAAGCGTCTCGTGAAGAACGGCGAATGATCGCGAATCGCATCATCGACAATTCGGGAAGTGCCGAGGACTTGCGTAAGGCCGTCGATGAGGTGTGGTCGTGGATGCGCAGCCTGCAGAATGACGGTGGAGCACGGTGAGCATCGACGAGGTCACGCGAGGTCGGTTCAAGGTTCATTCCGAGTATCAACCCGCAGGCGACCAACCGAAGGCGATCGCTCAACTCGCCGAAGGCATCGAGAAGGGCGAGCAGTTCCAGACGTTGCTGGGCATCACCGGTTCAGGCAAATCGGCGACCATTGCTTGGACCATCGAGAAGGTGCAGAGGCCGACGTTGATCTTGGCTCCGAACAAGAGCCTTGCTGCCCAGTTGGCGCAGGAGATGAAGGAGTTCTTTCCGGAGAACCGCGTGGAGTACTTCGTCAGCTACTACGACTACTACCAACCCGAGGCATACATCCCGTCGAGTGACACGTTCATCGAGAAGGACTCATCGATCAACGACGAGATCGACCGACTCCGTCATTCGGCGACGGCGGCACTCTTGACTCGTCGTGACACCATCGTCGTGGCATCGGTTTCGTGCATCTACGGAATGGGCAATCCCGAGGAATACCGCGGAAATCTTCTCGAATTACACGTGGGCGTCGACTACGACCAGCGATCCATCCTGCGCAGGTTGGTCGATCTGCAATACGACCGAAACGACGTGGCGCTCGGCCGCGGCGCCTTCCGCGTACGTGGTGACACGGTGGAGGTGCAACCCGCCTATGAAGAGACGGTGACCAGGATCGAGATGTTCGGTGACACCGTGGAGAGACTCACCGTGGTGGATGCACTGACGGGCGAGACATTGAGCGAACATTCGGAAATGGTGATCTTCCCTGCAACGCACTATGTGGCCGGCGATGAGCGCATGAAGCGCGCCATGCGGAGCATCGAAGATGAGCTTCGTGAGCGGCTCCAATACTTCGAGAAGAACGGAAAGCTCTTGGAAGCACAGCGTCTGAAGATGCGCACGCAGTACGACCTCGAGATGATGGAGGAAGTGGGTTTCTGCAACGGAATCGAGAACTACTCCATGCACATCGATGGCCGTTCTCCCGGTGAACCGCCCTTCACGTTGCTCGACTATTTCCCGAAGGACTTTCTCCTGGTCATGGACGAAAGCCATGTCACCGTGCCGCAGCTACATGGTCAGTATGCGGGCGACAGAAGTCGAAAGGAGACGCTCGTCGAACACGGCTTCCGCTTGCCATCGGCGATGGACAACAGACCGCTGCGCTTCGAGGAGACGATGAAGCGGATCAATCAGTGCGTCTTCCTGTCCGCCACACCGAGCGACTTCGAACTCAAGTTGAGCAATCGCATCGTCGAACAGATCGTGCGTCCGACCGGCCTGGTGGATCCTGAAGTCGTCGTCAAACCGACGAAAGGACAGATCGACGACATCATCGAGTTGGTCAACGCGAAGGTCGAAGCGGGGGATCGTGTGCTGATCACCACGTTGACCAAGAAGATGGCCGAGGACCTGAGTGATTACCTCATCGAGCAAGGACTGCGGGTCCGCTACTTGCATTCGAACATCGACACGATCCAGCGCATCGAGATCTTGCGAGCACTGCGTCTGGGTGAATTCGATGTGCTCGTCGGCATCAACCTTCTACGAGAAGGTCTCGACCTGCCCGAAGTGTCACTCGTGGCCATTCTCGACGCGGACAAGGAGGGTTTCCTGCGCAGCGAGACCTCGCTCATCCAGATGATCGGTCGTGCCGCGCGCAACGTCAATGGGCAGGTGGTGATGTACGCCGACAAGCGAACCAAGGCGATGGATGCGGCAATCTCCGAGACCGCCCGTCGCCGCGAACGCCAGATCGCATACAACAAGGAACACTCGATCAATCCTCAAACCATCCGTAAGGCGGTGGGAGACATCCTCGACGTTCTGCGGCCCAGCGAGGGGGTCACTACGCCCGGTAAGGCAGAGCGTCAGGGGCGTGAGCGTGCACGCGTTGTTGCAGATCTGAAGACGCTCCCGTCGTCCGAGTTGGAGCGGCTCGTCCTGACGCTCGAGGAAGAGATGAATCAGGCGGCAAGCGAGCTGCGCTTCGAATACGCCGCCCGGTTGCGTGACGAGATCAAGGATCTTCGTCGCGAACTTCGCGACGCCCGTTGAGCCCTCGGTAACCTGCAGAAGTGGCGAGCTCCAAGAAGGAAACTGCGAAGTCGACTACCAAGTTGTCTGGGGCGTCAGCTGGTAAGTCGATGGCCAAGTCACGGATGATTCCCAAGTCGCAGGCAGATCGGATCATCGTCCGCGGTGCTCGAGAGCACAACCTGAAGAACGTCAGTTTGGAAATCCCGCGCGATCGTCTGATCGCCTTGACGGGTCTGTCGGGATCGGGGAAGAGCAGCCTGGCATTCGACACCATCTATGCAGAAGGACAGCGTCGCTACGTCGAGTCGCTGAGCGCGTACGCACGTCAGTTCCTCGGCCAGATGGACAAGCCGGATGTGGATGTCATCGAGGGGCTATCACCGGCCATCTCCATCGACCAAAAGACGGCCTCGAAGAATCCTCGCTCGACGGTGGGAACGATCACCGAGGTGTATGACTACTTGCGGTTGTTGTGGGCACGAATCGGCGTACAGCACTGTTGGAAGGACGACACCCCGTTGTCGCGGCAGACTCCCCAACAGATCGTCGACCGAATCCAGGAGCTACCCGAAGGCACTCGATTTCAGGTTCTCGCACCGATCGTCCGAGGACGAAAAGGTGAATATGAGTCCTTGTTGACCGACTTGGTTGCACAGGGTTTCACGCGGGCGAAGATCGACGGGGAGACCGTAGAAATTGCCGAGTTCCTCAAGCGCGATACCAAGCTCGCTCGCTACGAGCAACACGACATCGATGTGGTGGTGGATCGTCTCGTGCGCAAGGAGTCCATTCAGCGTCGACTGACCGACAGCCTGGAAACGAGTTTGAAATTGGCCGATGGGGTGGCTGCGATCGAATTGATGGCAGGAGATGGCGGAGAAGGAGAAGTGATCACGTTCTCCCAGCACATGGCTTGCCCGAAGTGTGGTTCCAGTTTCGAGGAACTTGCTCCGAGGAATTTTTCGTTCAACAGTCCTTATGGTGCCTGCGAGTCGTGTTTGGGACTCGGAACCAGGTTCGAGGTCGACCCGGAACTCGTCGTCCCAGACCCTGATCTGTCTCTCAACGAGGGCGCCATCGCGCCATGGAGATCCGCCCATACGCAGTACTTCACTCGGATGTTGGAGGCCGTTGCGGAAGAGTTCGGCATCGACATGGACAAGAAATGGTCGAAACTCTCCGACAAGCATCGCAACATCATCATGAATGGCGCGGGCGACGCGCTGATGGTGAAGTATCGAAACCGCTACGGACGCACCCGCGAGTACTCGACGTCGTACGAAGGTGTGGTGCCGTGGATCAAGAGGCGTCATGAGTCGGCAGAGAGCGACTATTCGCGTGAGCAATTCGAGAGCTACATGCGTGAGGTCCCTTGTCGGAAGTGCAAAGGCGCTCGATTGAAGCCCTCGTCGCTTGCAGTGCGCGTTTCAGGCAAGAACATTTCAGAGGTTTGCGACATGTCGATTGGTGCATCGGCAAAGTTCCTCGAGGGACTCCAACTCGGTGATCGCGACCGAATCATCGCGGAACGAGTGGTCAAGGAGATCAACGCCCGTCTTGGCTTCTTGCTCGACGTGGGACTTGACTACCTCACGCTGTCGCGTGCAGCGGCGACGCTTGCGGGTGGTGAGGCGCAGCGGATTCGTCTTGCCAGCCAAATCGGATCGGGCCTCGTAGGCACGTTGTACGTTCTCGACGAACCGAGCATCGGGTTGCATCAACGCGACAACCATCGGCTCATCGAGACCCTGGTTCGATTGCGCGACCTTGGCAACACGGTGCTCGTGGTGGAGCATGACGAAGACACGATCCGCGCCAGCGATTGGGTGGTCGACATTGGTCCCGGTGCAGGCGAGCACGGCGGAGAGGTGGTGTACAGCGGTCCGGTTCGTGGAATTGCGTCGTGTCGTGAATCGATCACGGGGCAGTACCTCTCGGGCAAGCGAATCATTCCCGTACCCGATCATCGCCGCGAGCCAGGCAAGGAGTCGATCCTGGTGCGGGGGGCGCGGGAGCACAACCTGAAGAACGTCAACGTGCGGATTCCACTCGGCCTGTTTGTCGCAGTCACCGGCGTCTCGGGCAGCGGCAAGAGTTCCCTGGTTCGCGACATACTCCTGCCCGCCTTGATGCAAAAGATCTACAAGTCGAAGGATGCGCCTGGCCGCCACACGGGTGTGGATGGCGTGCAGTTCATCGACAAGGTGATCGACATGGATCAGTCGCCAATCGGACGAACCCCGCGCTCCAACCCTGCGACGTACACCGGCGTGTTCGACGACATTCGCAAATTGTTCGCCACCACTCCTGAGAGCAAGGTGCGTGGCTACATGCCTGGACGATTCAGTTTCAACGTTCCGGGTGGTCGCTGCGAAGCGTGCTCGGGCGACGGCACCATCAAGATCGAAATGCACTTCCTTCCCGATGTCTACGTTCCGTGCGAAGTGTGCAAGGGAGCGCGATACAACCGCGACACGCTCGAGGTGACCTACAAGGGGAAGAACATTTCGGACGTGTTGAACATGCCGATCGCCGAGGCGGTCGAATTCTTCGCCAATCAGCCACGCATCGCTCGACATCTGCAGACTCTGCAAGATGTCGGCCTCGGCTACGTCCGACTCGGTCAGCAGGCGCCGACCCTGTCCGGTGGAGAAGCGCAGCGCGTGAAGTTGGCGGCGGAGTTGGCCAAACGGTCGACCGGTCACACGATGTACCTGCTCGATGAACCGACGACTGGCCTCCACTTCGAGGATGTCCGACGCTTGCTCACGGTGCTCGCCAGACTCGTCGACCAGGGCAACACGGTGCTGGTGATCGAGCACAACCTCGACGTCATCAAGACCGCGGATTGGCTGATCGATTTGGGTCCCGAAGGCGGTGATCGAGGTGGGGAAATCGTCGCCGAGGGTCCGCCCGAATTGGTCGCCAAGCACAAGGGCAGTCACACGGGTCGGTTCCTTGCGCCGTTGTTGAAGTGATGCCTCGATCGTGATTGCCAAACCACCCGGCACCATTCCTGACAAGCCTGGCTCCTATCAGTTCCGCGATGCGCACTCCCGCATCATCTACGTAGGGAAGGCAAAGAGTCTTCGACAGCGATTGTCGTCGTATTTCGTGAAGCCAGAGCAGATGCATCCCCGTGTCGCTGCGATGGTGGAAGCCGCTGCATCCGTCGAGTGGATAGAGGTACGCAACGAGCTCGAGGCGGTGATGCTGGAGTACTCGTTGATCAAGGAACACCGTCCACGCTTCAACATCCGAATGCGGGACGACAAGAGTTATCCGTTCCTCGCAATCTCGACCGATGAGGAGTGGTCACGGGCCTATGTGATGCGTGGTCGTCGGCGCAAAGGCAACCGGTACTTCGGGCCTTATGCGCACGCGTGGGCGATTCGTGAGACTCTCGACTTGTTGTTGCGTTCGTTTCCGGTTCGCACCTGCTCTCCATCGAAGTTTCGTCAGCACGAACGTTTGGGCCGTCCGTGTCTGCTGTTCCACATCGAGAAGTGCAGCGGTCCGTGCGTGGGAGCAGTGGACAAGTCTGTGTATCAAGAGCACGTCGAAGAACTCGTCCGCTTCTTGAACGGCAGCGGTGACTCCGTGAGAACTCGTCTGGAAGGCGAGATGAAGGCGGCGTCCGAAAGTCAGGACTTCGAGCGAGCCGCGATTTTGCGCGATCGCCTTGGCGCCATTGCTCGCGTCCTCGAGAAGCAGCAGATGGTGGCAGGCTCAGACGAAGACTTCGATCTTGTCGGCGTCGTCGACGATGAATTGCAGGCCGCCGTGCAACTCTTCCACGTTCGTCACGGAAGGGTCGTGGGACGCAACGCCCATGTCGTGGACAAGGTGGAGGAGACCGGCCCCGAGGGATTGATGGAACGCATCATCGAAGGGCTGTATGAGGACGATCCAGCGCTGGGGATTCCTGCCCTCATCCTGACCTCGAACGTGCCTGCATCCCGCGAGGAACTCTCTGCATGGTTGTCGGCGCGGGCGGGACGATCGGTGGAAGTACGTGTTCCAACGCGAGGTGCGAAGAAGGATTTGCTCGAGACCGTCAAGGTCAACGCGCGTGAAGACCTTCAGCGGACGAGGTTGAAGCGCTCGAGCGATCACAATGCACGCAGTCGGTCGTTGTTGGAGTTGCGTGATGCCCTCGAATTGCCGAATGCACCCCTGCGCATCGAGTGTTTCGACATGGCGCATCTACAGGGAACCGACTACGTGGGAAGCATGGTGGTACTCGAGGACGGTTTGCCGAATCGCCGTGAGTATCGACGTTTCAAGGTGAAGGAGGTTCCGGGCAACGACGACTACGCCGCCATGCGCGAGGTCCTCACCAGGCGTTTTTCTGCGTACCTGGCTGAACGCGATGAAGGTGCCACGGACAAGCGGCGCAAGTTCGGCTACCCACCGCAACTGTTGTTGGTCGACGGAGGCAAGGGGCAGCTCAACGTCGCGGTGGAGGTTCTCGAAGAGTTGGGTTTGGACGCAGAGATACCCGTCGCGGCCCTGGCCAAGGAATTCGAAGAGGTCTTCGTTCCTGGACGGAGCGATTCGATCAGGATTCCCCGTACTTCGGAAGCCCTGTACATGCTGCAAGTCGTGCGTGATGAGGCTCATCGATTTGCCAACACCTTTCATCGGGAGTTGCGCCAGAAGCGCATGACGCGCGGTGCATTGGACGGGATCGAAGGCCTGGGAGAACGGAGACGAAAGAGACTGATCGAGAGTTTCGGGGGCGTCCGTGGAGTGAAGTCCGCGAGTCTGGATGACCTCCTCGCCCTGTCGTGGTTGCCCGACGAAGTCGCAAGGTCGGTGTACCAACATCTCCATCGCTAATCTTTGAGCAGTGGCCGACATCTTGTTGATCGCCGGAATGTCCGGAGCAGGTCGTTCGCAGGCAGCCGATGATCTCGAAGACATCGGGTGGTTCGTGGTCGACAACCTTCCCATCTCCTTGATCGACAAAGTGGTGGAGTTGGCCGACTCGACGAACGCGTCACAGCAGCCGCTGGCACTCGTCGTTGGCGCGGCAATGCAACAGACCGATGCGGTTGGAGTGGTGGAGAAACTCCGGCTTGCCGGACATCGAGTGCGGGTCTTGTTCATGGACGCCGCGACTCCGGAATTGGTCCGACGATATGTGCAGACTCGACGTAAACATCCGCTTGCCCACGGCGAGATGAGTGTGGAGGAAGCGATCGTCACTGAACGGCGAATGTTGGAGTCCGTGAAGGGTGCCTCAGATGTTGTCATCGACACGACGGGTATCAATCCCCATCAATTGAAGACCCGAATCGTGGAGATGTTTTCCTTGGACGATTCAGAGACGATGCAAATTTCCGTCGTCTCGTTCGGATACAAACACGGCATACCCCTCGATGTGGATCTGGTCTTCGATGTCCGCTTCGTGCCCAATCCGCATTGGGATGAGAATCTTCGACCGTTGAGTGGCCTCGATGATTCTGTACGTGATTTCGTCATGTCGAACCCTTTGGCGGGTGACTTCCTTGACCGTTTGTTGTCGATGTTGGATTTGTTGATACCGGCCTATCGGGACGAGGGAAAGTCGTACCTTTCGATTGCCATTGGCTGCACGGGTGGCCGACACCGCTCGGTGGCCATCGCCGAGCGGCTGGCACACGAGTTGCGCGAGGGGGGACACCGACCACGTGTGACCCACCGCGATCTGCAGCGCTAAGGACGTTCTGCACCAAAGTGGGTGGTGGGGCGTGGACTACTCTTGCTCACCATGACTGACAAGGTTCGTGTAGGTATCAACGGTTTTGGTCGCATCGGGCGCAACTTTTTCCGCGCCAGTCAGGCCGCCAACGCAAACATCGAGATCGTTGCGGTGAACGATCTCGGCGCGGTGAAGACGATGGCGCACCTGCTCAAGTACGACTCGGTCTTGGGCATCCTGCCGCAGCAGATTTCGGCAGCTGACGACGCGATCATGATCGACGGTAAGCCGTTGAAGGTGTTGCAGGTTCGGGATCCCAAGACGCTTCCGTGGAAGGAATTGGGAGTCGATGTAGTGATCGAGTCCACTGGTTTCTTCACGGAGCGAGAGAAGGCGGCGGCTCATCTCGAGGCGGGCGCACCAGTAGTCGTGGTGTCGGCGCCTTCAGCAGGTGCGGATGCGACGTTCGTCTACGGAATCAACCATCACGATTTCGACCGCAGCAAACACCAGGTGGTTTCCAATGCGAGTTGCACCACGAATTGCTTCGTGCCGATGGTGAAGGTTCTCGATGATGCATTCGGCGTGGAGAAGGGGTTGATGACCACCATCCACGCGTACACCGGCGACCAGCAGTTGGTCGATGGTCCTCATTCGGATCTTCGACGTGCGCGTGGTGCAGCGATCAACATCACGCCGACCGGCACTGGTGCGGCACGTGCCACCAGCCTCGTGTTGGAGGCAATGAAAGGCAAGTTGGATGGCACCTCGCTGCGAGTCCCGGTCCCGACCGGATCGATCACCGATTTCGTCGCGGTGCTCAAGTCGTCGCCGTCCAAGGACGAGATCAACGCGGCGTTCAAGAAAGCCAGTGATGGTTCATTGAGAGGCGTGTTGGAATACACGGATCAGCCGATCGTGTCGAGTGACATCGTGACGAACCCGCACAGCTGCGTGTTCGACAGCGAATTGACGATGACGATGGGCAACCTCGTCAAGGTGCTGGGCTGGTACGACAACGAGTGGGGGTATTCGAACCGCCTGGTCGACCTCGTGTCACACATCGGAATCACCAAGTAGCACCGTGACGACAACTGTCCCGGTCCTGGAGGACCTCGGCGACGTCCGCGGCAAGCGAGTCCTCGTGCGTACGGACTTCAACGTGCCGATGGCCGGTCCAGATGACTCGCGCACGATCAGCGATGACTTTCGGATCCGCGCCGCGCTACCGACCATCGAGTGGCTCCGCGAACGAGGTGCGGTCGTCGTTTGCGCGAGTCATCTTGGTCGACCCAAAGGCGCTCCGTCGGCAAAATATTCGATGGCGCCGATCGCCAAGCGGCTTGCCGAATTGGCGCCTGGTGTCGAGCTGATGGAAAACCTACGGTTCTCTCCCGGCGAGGAAGGTAACGACCCAACCTTCGTACGTGAGTTGGTCGATGGTTTCGATCTGTATGTCAATGATGCATTCGGGGCGGCTCATCGCGCACATGCGTCGATCGTCGGACCTCCACGATCGCTTCCGTCGGCAGCCGGCAGGTTGCTTCAGAGGGAAGTGGAAGTACTCGGAGGCCTCCGCGAGTCGGCCAAGCGTCCGTTCGTCGCGGTGCTGGGAGGATCCAAGGTCAGTGACAAGCTCGGGGTGATCGAAGCCCTGATGCAGCGAGTCGACGAACTCCTCATCGGCGGTGGTATGTGCTTCACCTTCCTCGCAGCGCTCGGCAACCCGGTCGGTGACTCGTTGTGTGAGCCCGATCAGATCGAGCACTGTCGAAAGTTGTTGGCCCAGGGCGTCTCGATTCAGTTGCCTGAGGACATCGTCGGCGTGGATGCAGCGGGGGAATTTGCCACGTTCGGTACGCGACTTCCCAACGGTGCCAAGGGTTTCGACATTGGCCCCGGCACCGCAGCAAGATTCTCCGACGTCATCCTCGGGGCTCGTTCCGTGTTTTGGAATGGTCCGATGGGCATGTTCGAAGATCCACGATTTGCCGCCGGTACTCGCACTGTGGCCGAGGCGATGGCTGAGACCAAGGCATTCACCGTCGTCGGTGGAGGTGACTCGGCAGCGGCGTTGGCTGAATTCGGCTACGACGATGAGGTCGATCATGTTTCGACGGGTGGAGGCGCATCACTCGAGTTCTTGGAGCTTGGTGACCTTCCTGGTCTTGCTGCCCTGAGAGGAGCTCCCCATGTCCGATGAAACGTTCGTCAGGTCCAGCAATCGCCGTCCCCTGATCAGCGGTAACTGGAAGATGCACCACAACCATTACGAGGCGATCCAGTGCATTCAGAAGTTGGCCTATCTGCTGACGAAGGATGACTATGCGATGGTCGATGTGTCGGTGCATCCACCGTTCACGGACATCCGAAGCGTGCAAACACTGATCGATGCTGACGAGTTGCGGATTCAATTGGGAGCACAGAACTGTCACTTCGAGGACAAGGGTGCATTCACTGGCGAAGTGTCACCCGCTTTCTTGGCGAAACTTGGAGTCCGTTACGTGATCGTTGGGCACAGTGAACGCCGTGAGTTGTTCGGTGAGACCGATGACATGGTGGCAAGCAAGTTGGTTTCCGTCTTCAAACACGAGATGACGCCGATCTTGTGTGTCGGCGAGACACTCGAGGAGCGTGAGTCTGGCCAGACTTCGTCCAAAGTGTTGGGCCAGGTGCGGAGCGCACTTGCAGCGGTGAAGTCCGAGCAGGTGGCTGACATGGTCATCGCATATGAACCCATTTGGGCGATCGGTACCGGTCGGACGGCGACCGCAGGGGATGCGCAGGCGGTGATCGGAGCCATTCGCGCGACGGTGGCGGAGGTGCACGGCGTCAAGGCTGCCGAGAAGGTCCGTCTCCAATACGGGGGCAGCGTCAAGGCCGCCAACATCGGTGAATTGATGTCACAGCCCGACATCGACGGTGCACTGGTGGGCGGCGCAAGCCTCGACCCGGCCGAATTCGCCCGAATCGTGCAGTACCGACTGCGTCCGATCTAAATCAACCCTGTGCGAGGGGGCTGGTAGGTTGTAACGAGCGCTGGGCAATCGGCTCGGCGTGGCGGACGAGTTCCGCAGAGTCGACGGGGAGGTCGATTGATGAGACAGCGTGCACGTTTCGCTCGTCTCGGAGCCTTCGTGGCAGCGGGCGCTTTGGTGCTGGCTGCCTGTGGTGGTTCCGACGAAGAGTCGGGTTCGAGCTCGAGCGGTGAGGGCTGCGGTGGCAGCGGCACCCTGGTGTGGGCCCATGAACAGGAGCCAGGTGACTTGCACCTGGATGACCCCGAGAACGGTCTGACCATTACTGCGTGGATCCGCACGGGTATGTGGGAAGGTCTGTTCGGTGTGAGCTCCAAGACCGAGTTCTATCCGCGTTTGCTCGCGGGTGAGCCGGAAGTTGTGACAGCCGACGACGGTTCGGTCACCGTGAATTACACGCTGCGTGACGGCTTGGTCTGGTCTGACGGTGACGATCTCACCGCTGACGACGTCAAGTACACCTTCGACATGCTCATGGCGAAGGATGCGGCTGATGAGTACGTCTATCTCTTGAGTGATCGCACTGGTCTCGACACCGTCACCGACTTCACGGTGACGTCGCCGACGCAGTTCTCCGTCACCTGGAGCCAGTTCTTCGCTGGTTGGAAGGCGCTCTTCGGTGAAGTGCACCCGTCACACGTGTTCCCGGTCGATCCGGCCGAGGCCGCTGCTGCGGAGAACGAGGCGCTGCGCACCTGGGAATACAACGGAACCGTATTGCCGTCGTCTGGCCCGCTCGTGTTCTCGGAGTGGAGCAAGGGCGTGAGCATGTCGCTCGTTTGCAACCCCGAGTACCACGGTTCGACCAGCCCCGATGCGGTGAACACTGGCAAGGCTCAGGTCGATGGCGTGCAGATCAACTTCGTTCCGGACACCGATGCGCAGATCAATGCGCTGAAGTCGGGTGAAGCCGATCTGATCATGACCCAGCCGCAGTTGGCATTCGAAGAGTTCGGCACCAACGACGAGTTCACGGTGGCATCGTCCGCTGGTCCTGTCTACGAGCACTGGGGTCTCAACTTGTTCAATACCCACCTCAAGAAGCCCGAAGTCCGCGAGGCACTCGCCTTGGCGATGGACAAGGGTGACGTGATGGAGGGTTTGTACACGCCACTCTTCGGTGACACGCTGCCTGCCGAAGGCTTGGGCAACGTCTACTGGATGAGCAACCAGGGCGACTATGTGGACGCGACGACTGCCGCTGGCTACGGCCAGGGTGACGTCGAGGCCGCCAAGGCCAAGCTGGAGAGCGTGGGTTACGTTCTCGGCGACGACGGCATCTATGCCCACCCGACTGACGGCGTACTTTCGTTGCGCGTCGGCACGACGGGTGGCAACAAGCTTCGCGAACTCCAGCAGCAGCTGTTGCAGGCCAAGTTCAAGGAAGCTGGTATCGACATCGTCATCTTCAATCAGCCTGGCGGTGAGTACTGGGGTGCCCAGCCTTTCAACGAGGAAGCGCTCAAGTGCGCCAACTCTGGCGGTACCGAGGGTGACTGCAACGTGTGGGACATCGCTCAGTTCGCTTGGGTGGGCGGTCCATGGCCTGGTGGTCAGTCGGGCGTGTTGCGCACCGGCTCTGGCAACAACATCTACGGCTTCGCCAATGCGGAGTTCGATGCCAAGGCCGACGAGTGCGACGCCACTGTCGACGACGCAGAACGGGCTGCTTGTTACAACGAGCTGAACCTCTACGCGGTGACGCTGCAGAAGGACGCCCAGACGGGTCTCTTCATGCTGCCCATCACGCAGAAGCCATCGTTCTACGCGGTGTCGGCCACGCGCCTCGCGTCGTTCGGTGTTGCTCCTGACGCCAACAACGCTGGTCCGTTGTTGAACGTTGCGGACTTCAAGAAGAACTAGTTCTTCCAGCAAGAAGGGGCCCCGGGAAACCGGGGCCCCTTTTGCCGTTTCAGAGTAGATTCTGGTCGTGGTACTTCGCTGGGGGAGCGACTCTTCGTGTTGACGTACGTCGTGCGTCGCGTTCTGTCCACCATTCCTCTCCTCATTGGTGCCCTCTACCTCGTCCACGTTGGTGTTTCCGCGACGAGCGATCCCTTGGCCAGTCTGCGACTGTGTTTGCCGCGGTGTCAGGAGGGATACGACCGAGTCGTCGAGATTTATGAACTCGATCGGAGTATTTGGGTTCGACCATTTGCGTGGTTCGGCGATGCAATTCGTGGTGAGTTTGGCAAGAGCGAGGCACTCGGGGAGCCCGTTGGTGAGGTGTTGCTCGATCGTGGGTTGAATACCGCGATGGTGGCGATACCGGCATTCCTGATTTCGGCGATTCTTGCCGTCCTGTTGTCGGTCTACTCCGCGCGTCGCCAGTACAGCAAGACGGACTATGCGCTCACCGGTTTCTCCTTCCTCGGTCTGGCGTTGCCCACCTTTTTCGTCGGTCTCGTACTGCAGGTGTTCTGGGGAGTGTGGTTTCCACAATGGACGGGACTGAAGCCCTTCTATACGGGTTCGATGCGCACGGGAAGCGTCATCGAACTTCTGCAGAGCATCACTTTGCCGGTGATCACCCTCGTGATCGTCAGCGTCGCGTCTGAGAGTCGTTTTGGCCGAGCGAACATGCTGGAGATCGTGTCGAGTGACTACATCCGTACGGCGCGCGCAAAGGGATTGTCCGAGCGACAGGTGATTTGGAAACACGCGTTACGCAACGCGATGATCCCCCTCGTCACGTTATGGGCCCTCGATTTCGCGGCACTGCTCGGTGGATCGGTCATCACGGAAACCATCTTTTCTTGGCCGGGACTTGGCCCAGCATTCATCATTGCTCTGACCAAGCCGGATCTGGATCTGGTCATGGGAATCACGATCTTGGCTGCAACCATCGCGATCGTGTTCAACCTGATCGCCGACCTGCTGTACGGCTGGCTCGACCCGAGGATTCGTCTTGACTGACGTGATCGACGTCGACTCACGTGAAGGCTTGCGAACCGAGTCTCTCTCATTTGGGCAGCTTGCTCTGCGGAGGTTCGTTCGTCACCGTTTGGCGATCGTGTCACTGGTGATGCTGACTCTGATGGTTCTTGCTTTCTTCTTCGCCGGACGATTGTCGAACTACACCTTCGATGCGGTGGACGTGACCAAGCGACTTCAGAATCCGTCGCGTGTGCACCCATTTGGTACCGATGAGATCGGACGAGACCTCTTCGTGCGGACCATGCTGGGCGGTCAGTATTCGGTTCGCGTGGCGCTACAAGTGGCGTTGTTGGCGACGCTCATCGGGACCGTGCTCGGTGCGGTTGCGGGTTATTTCGGACGAGTTGTCGACACCGTGATCAGCCAGGTCATCAACCTGATCTTGATCGTGCCGGCCTTGATCGTGCTGGCTGTGTTCGCTCAACGATTCGGTGGATCCCCGGTTGGTCTGGCCCTCGTACTGTCGGCCCTGCTGTGGACTCGCATCGCGCGAGTGGTGCGGGGTGTGGTGATGCAATACAAGGAGCAGGAGTTCGTGCTTGCTGCCAAGGCAGTTGGCGCTCGTCCCGGTCGGATCGTGGGTCGACACATCCTGCCCAATGTCGTGGGTTCGGTGTTGGTGGAAATCACCTTGCTGCTCGGCACGGCAATCGTGCTGGAAAGCACTTTGTCGTTTCTCGGACTCGGCGTGCAGCCGCCGATTCCCACTTTGGGCAACCTGATCCAGCAATCCAAGGGAGCGATCGACGACGCACCCCTGCGCGTTCTGCTTCCCGGGTTCTTCGTCGTTTTCTTCGTCCTCTTCATCAACTTCCTTGGTGACGGTCTGCGTGACGCTCTGGACCCGCGGAGCAAGCGCCAATGACCGCGTTGCTCGACGTGCAACACCTCGGTGTTCGTTTCCGCACCGAATTCGGTGAGGTGCAAGCGGTCCGGGATGTGTCTTTCAGCGTGGCCAAGGGCGAGACATTGGCCGT
>JBDKEO010000111.1:0-3121 GCA_039795205.1 Actinomycetota bacterium | reverse complement strand
CGCTGTCCACTCGCTACGAATGGATTCACGTGGAGTCTCCACGGCTCGAGGTGAGTAGCACCGACTTGCGCTCTCGGTTCGTCGATGGACGACCGCTCGATTATCTCGTCACCGAACCGGTGCGCCGAGTGATCGTCGAGCGTGGTTTGTACGGTGTGGGGCGATGACGGCAATCCCTTCCAAACAGCGCAAGATGTTGGTAGGTGCGTTGCTCAGTGGTCTTGCTGCAGCCACGTTGTTGCCGATTGGTGCCGTGTTCGGCGCGCGAGCACTTTTGACTTCTTCGACTGGATCGAATGTCGGCGATGACTCGGCGTTGAAGATTCCGTCGACGCCAGCTGCAATGTTGGCCACCGTCAACGACGTGGGGCACGTGACCTCGCTCACCACGTTCGTGCTCGACCCGAGTGGTGTCGGTGGCACGATCATTTCGCTGCCCGTGGGCTCACGCGCCGAGCAGGCAGGCGAGGGACCCGCACGTCGGATCGGGGACAGCTTCGTTCTTGCCGGCCTCGAGGCTCTGACACTGGAAGTGGAAGGCCTGCTTGACGTGTCGTTGAGCATTTCCGAAGCGCTCAACGTCCAGCAGTTGAACGAAGTCTTCGCTGGTTTGCCTGACGCCGAAGTGACTTTCGACGTTCCTCTCATCAACACTTCCTTGGAGATGCCCGACCCGGCATCCACCACCACGTTGCGAGGTACTGCGACGACGGTTGAGCCACAGCCGATCGCCCGCGACAACGAGGTGTATCCGGCAGGTGCGCGAACTCTCGCAGCGAGCGAGTTCCCGATCGTGCTCCTCGCACAACGACTGAACGAACCAGAATCGGCGCGCTTGCCACGTATCAAGTCGCTGTGGGAAGGCATTTCGCGTTCGGTGCTCGCTTCTCAACAAGAGACCGAGGGTGGTCAAATCACGGCAACGGATGAGACGCCCTCATCACTTGTCGACTTCATGAAGCGTGTTTTCGCCGGTCGGATCCAGGTGTGGCAAATGAGCCATGCGTTGATCGAGGGCGACGCAAACCCCTCGCGCAGTGACGTGTATGCACTCGATCCGTTCGAGGTGCGCATGATCATGGCGTCGGTGGCGCCGAGCAGCCTCAGTCTTCCCGCAGAAGCGATTCCCGTTCAGCTCGACAGCCCGTTCAACGACGCCACCGTGACGCGCGCCGCTGTCGAACGCCTCGCATCGGTGGGGTTGTCGGTGGCGTTGATCCGCGAGACCGCTGAGTCGCCCGAGAAGAACACCGTCTTCCATTACTCCGATCAGGTGATCGTCGATGTGGCCGAGCGCCAACTCGAGACGGTCATCGGGATGGTCAACTTCCAGCAAATGCGGCAGGCAGTCGAAGGCATTGGCGCTCGAGTGGTGATCGGTGAATCGTTCCGCGAGTTCGTCAACGCCAACCCGGTGATTCCAACGACGACGGTGGCAGAGGGCGAATAGTGAGCGAACCACTCGATCCAGACACCTTGGAACTCGCTCGCACAGCAGTGCTCGCTGCAGAGGACAAACAAGGCCAAGACACAGTGGTGCTCGACGTCGGAGACGTGCTGGCGATCACACGGCTCTTCGTCGTCACGAGCGCGGGCAACCCGCGTCTACTTCGCACGATCGCGAGCGAAGTGGCCGAGAAGGTGCGTGAGACGACTGGTCGATCTCCGCTTCATCGCGAAGGCCAGGCGGACGACCAGTGGGTGTTGCTCGATTACGGCGACGTGGTCGTGCACGTGTTTGCCGAAGAGGCGAGGCGCTTCTACGAAATTGAGCGCCTCTACAGCGACGTTCCCGTGGTGAGCGTCAGTTAGGTCGACTCGAATTCTCGAGAGTGTGCAGGTTTTCAATGTCATTGGTCCGAAAAGTTCTGCCATTTCTGGCTTGGTCCGATCTAAACCTAATCTCGGAGAAGTCCATTCCAAGATGAAATTGACTGCGTAGATAACTCTCGGGGGCTCTCGAGTCGAAGCTCGGAGAGGCTATATCTGTATTTCCCAAATTGGCAAGACCAGCACGCTGTTACCAGGTTGTCGTCTTCGTCAGATCCGTGGTCACTGTGGGGCGTGACGTGGTCATAGCTAGCCATGAGCAGTAGGTAAATGCCGTGACGGGATTCATCAGTCCTTCCTGCCACTAGTTCGGGCATTTCAATTGCTTTTGCAAAGGACTTGAAGTGTCGTCTGTTTCCACCAATGCGAATTCCGCAGTACCTGCACCGCCAATGATCACGTTGAAATAGGGATTCAAGACGCTTTTGGCTTATTGACTTTCGCTTTCGCTTTCGATTGGTGCCCGGGTTCCGAGAAGCATTCCCTGAATGCATTGACCTCCAGGCACCACTTCGTAGCGCTACATCGATGAACCAGCGTTTCATCGACTCGTGGTCAATGGATCGAACGAGTTCTCTGGCTCGACGTGGGTCTTGGTGAGCCAATTCGGCTGCTTGTTGAACAAGATCGATTTGAGATTCGAATTCGGCAGGATAATCGATCAAGCAGTGCTTAGGCCATCTGGTTGAATCGTTCCCAAGTCTCTGTTCGAGCGTTTGTAGGCCGATCAATTTGAAGGCCTCCATCTCAGAAACGTTTGGAAAAAATGGGTCCTGGACGGCACGCTCAAGGTAATCAGACTGTTGCCATGACCAGTCTCGGTGGGCTTGAAACTGACCATCTTTCAATCTGAAAACACAGTGGACGTCTCCATCGACTTCCCATTTCCAATACTGAATCTTCATGTCCCGATACTAAGTTTGCACACGAGTGATACGAGTCGCGAGACATTTTCTTGTAGGTCAAGCTCTCAATGGAGCGCGGTACCCACTTGATTTGGAGCTCGTCCATCGACGTAGTGATTTGCCCAACAGCATCAAACAGGTTGGGGTGGTAGGCGGCAAGAAAGACGTCTAAAACCCTTATGGATATTGGAATTACGCAAACAAAACTAGGAATACGACCGCTAGAGTACGACTGCACTTCGGGGCTGTAGCTCAATTGGTAGAGCGCTTGCATGGCATGCAAGAGGTCAGGGGTTCAATTCCCCTCAGCTCCACCACTATGCCCGTCGACCGTGAGGACGGACTCGCCTTCGACATCCAGTTCAACCATGGATGGGTCGACTTCG
>JBDKEO010000093.1:0-4150 GCA_039795205.1 Actinomycetota bacterium | reverse complement strand
TAGTCGGCTTTCGGTGCCGCTTCTTGGATCATGGCTTTCGCCCTGAAGGTTTGAAACTTCACTGCATCGGCACCGCTGGCTGCTGCAACGTCGACCATGTCGATCGCGGTCGATAGCGAGCCGTTGTGGTTCACGCCCGCCTCCGCGATCACGTACACGCTCACGACATCTTCCTGTTCACGAAGTGCTTCTTGGTGATGCCGCGGAGATCCGTGGTCTTCAACACGTCCTTGATCCTTCGCGCGGCATCACCGACACCGTAGAGCGACGGATTCTCAGGTAGTTGCGTACGAAACCGAGAATCGATCGCTTTGCGCAGCGCAGCATCGATTGCTTCCTTGGTGGGCGCACAATCGACGACTGAAGCAGCACGGAGACGACCCTTTTGTCGATCGCCGATGTTGACGGTGGGTACGCGAAGCGCAGGTGCTTCGATCAATCCGCTCGAGGAGTTGCCCACCACGGCATCGGCAATCTTGAGAAGGCCCAGGTAACGCGACTGTCCAAGTGAGGCGATGAGGTGTCGTCGCGCCGGATCGGCACTGACAAAAGCGTGAATCTCATTCGTCAGGTGATCGTGTCCCGGGTCGGCGTTGACTCCGGTGAACACGATCGAGGCACTCGCGACTCCATTGAGTGCAGAGAGCATGGCGCGAAGGCCATCGATTCCTTCGTCCGCGTCCAGCGTCTCGGGATGGTACGTAACTGCGAACAAGGGAGAACCGAGTGGCGCTCCGATCACCTTCTCGAGTTCGTCTCGACCAGCAATCGATGAGCGCGTGAGGTGATCGAGCCCGGGTGCACCGAAGTTGAAGATGTGCTCGTCGCTTTCGCCCAGTTGACGAACTCGCCAGGCGTACTCGTCTGCGGCAACGAAGTGCAAGTGCGCCATCTTCGTCACCGCATGTCGAATGGCTTCATCGAACGCGCCTTCGGTGGTTTCACCACCATGCAAGTGGGCGAGCGGGATTCCGAGCATCAGTGATGCCTGAGCGGCAGCCAACACCTCATATCTGTCACCAAGCACCACGACGATTTCCGGCTTGAGCCGATCGAAGCAATGGGCGAGTCCGCTCGTCGAGTGGGCGAGCGAGTCTGCGATGGCTAGCGGCGAGTCATCGCTCAGGTCGAATGGCACCCGCGCAGCGATGGGCAATCCATCGCGCTCGATCGTTTCGACGGTGTTTCCCCATTTCGCCGACAGGTGGGCACCCGTCACGACCAACTGCAATTCGAGGTCGGGATCGGCGTCGATTTCCTTCAGCAACCAGAACAAGTGGCCGTAGTCGGCGCGCGTGCCCGTCATCACGCAAACCCGTCGCGGTGAAGCCACGGGTCAAGGCTATTGGCGGAGTTGAGTCCTCACCGCGTCTATCACCGTGTCCAACTCTGCATTGGTGATTCCCGTGCTGCACGGAAGCGTCACGATGCGTTGCCAGATGTCGTCCGAGACGTCGAGAGACGCGCGAGGTGCATCCATGTACGGGAGTTGGAGGTGCATCGGCTTCCATGTCGGGCGCGCATCGATCGACTGAGCTTGCAATGCGGCACGAACACGATCGGCCGTTCCTGCGTTCGTGACGAACCCCGAGAACCAACACGCGCTCTCGGTGCCAGCGACTTCAGGAAAGAACTCGACGCCCGCGAGGTCGGCAAATGCCTCGTTGTACTTTGCGCGGATCTCACGCTTCTTGGTGATGAAGGCATCCAGTTGCTCCATCTGCGCACAACCCACTGCTGCTTGCAAGTTGGTCATCCGGTAGTTGAAGCCCACGACATCGTGGTCGTAGTTGGCGCTCACGCGTGCAGTGGTGGTGAGGTGGCGCAGTTTCTTGACGAGCTCTTCGTCATCTCCGGTTACTGCGCCACCACCACCGGCAGTCACCGTTTTGTTGCCATTGAACGAGAACATGGTGAGGTCTGCACCGAGTTCGCCGATCTTGCGTGAACGCGAGGTTGCACCGAGTGCGGCGGCAGCATCTGCGATCACCGGAAGCGAGTATCGCTTGGCCACCTCGACGATGGCGTCCATGTCGGCGGGTGTGCCGAAAGTGTGCACCGGAATGATTGCAGCAACTCGTTTGCCTGATCCGCGGTGAACGAGGGTTCCTCGCTTCACTTTCGTATTGCATTCGAGTTCGCTCGCCAATTGCTCCGGGTCGAGCGTCCACGAATGGCGGGAAACGTCCATCAACCAGGGGGTGGCGCCGGCGTGTGAAACCGCGTTGGCCGTGGCGATGAACGTAAATGATGGGATGATCACGACGTCGTCACGATCCACGCCGAGAGCGACGAGTGCCGCGTGCAAGCCGGTGGTGCCAGCACTTGTGGCAACGCAGTGTTGCGAACCAGCAGCGGCGGCGACCATCTGCTCGAAGCGACCGACGAATGGACCAACGGTGGAGACGAAGGTGGACTCCACACACTCCTGTAGGTACTTGGCCTCGTTGCCGGAGAGTTGAGGTACTGCGAGGGGGATCATTGCGCGCTGACGCCCGACCCGCTGAAGACGTTCTCGCGATACCAGTCGAATGTGCGACGAACACCTTCTTCCAAGGACACCTTGCCGGTCACGCCGGTCAGGGAGGTGAGCATCGAGACATCGGGGCAACGGCGTGCGGGCGACCCAGGAGTTTCTGGAGCAGGGGTGACGGTCAGATTGCGACCCACCACCTTGATGATGGTGTTGGCTAGTTCGCCGATTTCCACCTCCGGCGTGGAGTTGCCGATGTTCAGCGTCTTGCCGATGGTGGATGGTGACGCCATGATCCCGCGGAACATGGCGATCGCGTCGCTGACGTAACAGAACGTACGTCGATGATGCACGCTCGCCACGGTGAGCGAATCGCCGTCCTTGGCGGTGTACGCCTTGTGCAGCAATTCGGGGATGACGTGTGACATTCCCATCCGGGGGCCGTAAATGTTGTGCAGACGGACAGAAGTGGCAGGCAGGCCCGAATGGTTGAACAGAGCCTCGCCGTAGGCCTTCGACAACAGATATGAGGTGCGCGGTGCGTCCAGGTCGGTGAGGGCAATCGGTGTCGTCTCAGGTGTAGGCACCTGCATCGACGGCAGGTGGACGAGCGACCCGGCGTAGATCTCCGAGGTGGAAGAGAAGATCGCTTGCTTCAGGTTGCGCTGTCGGCGGGCTGCTTCGATCACGTTCATCGTCATCACTGCGTTGTCGGCGAGTACCGAATACGGACGTTCAAGAACGTGACGCACACCAATGATCGCAGCGAGATGGAAGACAAAGTCGTGATCGTTGCCAACACGCTCGGCAAACGTCGGCGCCAACAAGTCGGCGTCCACGATGGAGGAACGCGCAGCCACCTCGTCGAATGCGGCGTCTTTCACTCCACGTTGGAAGTTGTCGACGATCGTGACGCTGGCACCATCATCGAGGAGCGACTTGGCGAGGTGGGTACCGACGAAGCCGGCGCCACCGGTGATCAAAACCTTCATCCGCGTGCTCCCTCACTGACGAGACCTCGACCCACCTTGTGCACGCCGCATCCAGCTGCAGCGAACGCTCCAAGCTGCTCTGCACTCAGGCAGTCGTTGGCATCGACGATGAGCGGCGTCTTTCCACCCAACCACGAGCGAGGATCGATCGCACGGAACTCGCGGTGCGGTACCGCGAATACGACGGCATGGACATCGGGGCAGTGGTGCAATTCGTTCGCCACCGGTCGGTCCAATTCATCCCAATGGCGCACCAACGGGTCGAAACAGTGGACGCTTGCGCCGTCACGCTCGGCCGACTCGACGAAGGTTTGCGACGGTGAATAGCGCGTGTCGGCGACGTCTTGACGGTAGGAGATTCCCGCCAAGGCGATCGACTTGCCGCGGAGACCGCCGAGGTGCGCATCGATCAGGCGCAGGGGATGAAGTGGCATGTCGCGATTGATGCGCATGGCCAGTTCGCTCATGGGGAAGTCCTGCTTACCAAGACCGAGCACCTCGCGTGAGGCGATCGCTGCAAACTCCGGGTCCTTCGTCAGGCAGTAGCCACCGACGCCGAATCCGGGTTGACGGATGTTGTTGTGTGTCGGGCGTACGCGGATGGCGTCGATCACTTCATAGAGATCGACGTTCGCCTTTTCGGCGAAGCGACCCCATTCGTCGATGAATGCAATGTTCGTGGCGC